>CAYZRO010000063.1:0-2655 GCA_964480905.1 uncultured Candidatus Saccharibacteria bacterium | reverse complement strand
AAGTATTGATATCTTCTGTGGTAAAAGCATCGCCTGATTTTTTTGATCCTAGAAAAATAAAAGCAGCTAATTTTTCTGTGGCTATACTTCTACGCAAGGAAATCTCATTTGTTCCTGCTCCTACCTCTGTCTCACTTCTCACATAAACTGGCAGGACCACGGCTTCATTTAATCTCTTAAGATCTTTATAAGCTAAATGTCTTTTATCATACTTCTCAGAATGCTCTCGATAATATCGGGCCAATTCTTCTAAAACCAAAGTTTCTTTATTTTCTTGTAAATACGAGATAAGACCTCTTATGGAAGCTTTCTTATGAAACCGCTCTCTTTTTTTAGGAAACAGTTCACTGTTTGTAATTACCAATCTTACTCTCTTTATCCTCATCTTTTTGCCTATATTTTTCTTTAGAACATTGGAAATCTCTTTTACTTCCAAAGCCGTGGCTAATTGAGAAGTAATGTTTCTGATTAATTCTTGAGGATTATACTCGCCTTTAAAAAAAATTTTATCCGTAACATTTTGCAGGAAATTATATAAAGGCCTAAATCCCACGGCCACAATCCCGCCGACAACAAGGCCCGTAATAATCAACTGCTTTAACCCAGTCAACTCTCCTCCAAAAACCAAAACGCTCAACAAAAAAGCCACCGATACATAAACCATAGCTACCCCCATAACCACCACCGAAAATAAACTACTTCTCTTTATTGTCATCCGAATATCCATCAAACGGTATTTGAGAATGGTATATGTAAGAATCAACGGATAAAAAGCCACTAAAATATTACCAATAGGAGGAAAAGGAATATTATACCATAAAGGAAAATTTGTTGCGCCACCGCCAAATCCAATAACCGTACCACGGATAACATACTTTATTTGGGCTCGTTGATAACCTACCTTAATCCTATAGTTTTTGATTAATTGATATAAACCGTATCCTATTAAACCAATATAATCAAAGAGTAAATAGAAATGATACAATAGGCCAGGTTTAGGCCACCAAGCAAAAGACAAAATAGGTTGCACATCTTTAATGAAAAGATGGCTAAAGTTAAAAGATAGAAAAATAATGGTAATTAAATAACCCAAAATTAAAACTTTCTTTTTGTATTTTTCTATCTCTAATAAAACTAAAATCCAATGTAAATAAAAAATTGGAATTAAAGTAGAACCAATACTTAACATCTTTACCCAGAAAAACGCATCAGGTTTATCTACTGCTACTAACCATCTCCAATAAGAGAAAGACCAGATAACAATAGATAAGGTCATTAAAGCAAAAATCTGATTTAAACGCTTCTTGTGATCTTTAAGAAAAACCAAAAGACCAAAAAGCGTAGCAGAAATACAATTAATTAAACCAGTTAATGCATAAAAATTCATAAAATAAATTTATTAGAAAGAAAAAATATAGACAAAAACAACCCCTGAAAAATTTATATTTATTATATAACATCTTTCAGGGGTTTAAACAAATTTTCGAGCCACTGCCACCGTATGTATATTCTGTGGCTCAACAAAAAGTTTAATTTGTGCGGGCGAAAATCCTGCTTCCATTAAAAGCTTCATTAAATCTTTTTCGTTTCTGTAATACATCCCCTTCCATCCGATTATCCTTTTAACAAAAGGTTCCTCTGGATTGGGCCTAATATTGCTTACTATAAAATAACCGCCAGGAGCTAAAGTCTGAAAAACTACTCTAAACAACTTTACTGCTTTATTATCTCTAAAATAATCAGCCAATCCAACCATTTCTACGATATGCACAGAAGGTAAACAATACTGAAGCAATTTTTCTGCTCTACCTTTAATCCGTTCTATATCTGAAAAAATCCTAAATTCTTCTGCAAGCATTCGGTTATAATCCAACGCAGCTTGACTTACGTCAATTAATACAACCTTTATTTTCCTCCCATTGTGATTTAAATTAGCCGTAGTTTCTATAACAGCCCTAGCTGAACCAGCCCCTAAACTGACTAAATTAACCTGATTGATATCTAGTTTTTCAATTGCCTTGTTTAATTCTCTTACTACTATTTTAAGACGATTTCTTACAGCCTGAACATTATGAACATGTTGCCAAATCCAAGTAAAAAGTGCGTCAATAAAACGCTGAAAAGGATTTTTAATTTCTTCTTTGAAATGAAGCTTACCGTCAAAAGCGTAAAAAATCTCTAATGCTCGAAAGGTACGAGCAAAATCTCTTACTTTCTTTCCATCTCGGCTAGATTTAATAAAAAAACTTATTCCTATTTTTTCTGGCAATCTGTTCAAAATCGGAATCCAGATAAAATCAATCAACCTTCTAAAAAATGTAATTTGCTCAAAATGCAAAACATCATCTCGATCTACTGCCGCCTTAAAATCTTTTTCAATTCTAGTCTCGGTAGCAAATTTTTCTGCCTTAAATTCCCTGGCTACTGTTAATTCATTCAAAAATTCACTTCTCATTTCTTTCACCTCCTTAAAAAAAACTGTTATTCTGTTTTCAAAGAACCATCAATTCCTTAAATCTCTATCTCCTACCAGCCGTCTTGGACTATTTGACTTGACCTAACAGCTGGCATAGATTGCTAAACCGAACAAAAAAGATTTTTAACCTTCTTGGTTCGACTTACCAAATATTGTTAAGCTATTATTGTTTCCTTTTG
>CAYZRO010000062.1:0-2675 GCA_964480905.1 uncultured Candidatus Saccharibacteria bacterium | reverse complement strand
TGTAAAAAATCCTTCCTATGCCTCCTAAAAGATCTGTTTGAAAAAGTCTCTGTTCAGTTTGAATAAAATTTCCTTGAGCTGTCTCAAAATCAGAAACTGCTTCTTGAAAATTATAAGCTGTTATTGCCTCCACACCTGAAAGCAAATGGTGATAACCTTCTAATCCTTTACTGATAATCCCTTTCTGTTCGACTAATCCTTTAGCAATGAAATTTGTTAACAAAAGAGAAAAAATAATCAAACAGGTTAAAAATAGAAGACTAACAAAAGTAGATTTCTTTAAATCCAAACCTACTTGTTTATTGGCTTTTAAAAGTTTTTTTCTTTTAATTCTTCTAAACCGTTTTCTGCTTGGGATATTAAAAAAATCAGGTCCGGCTGGCGGACGGGTCCACCAAGAATAATCTATGTCTGACTGATTTAACTTTAAATTTCCTCTAAAATCACTCTCTAATTCTGCCTCTGCTGAATTTGAAGAAGAGCCAGAGGAAATTAAAGAAGGAAATACTGCTTTATTTATTTGTTTGTTTATTTGACGATTTCCTATCTCATCAACCAATTTTTTTTCTTCAAAATCGATCTCTTCCAACTCTTTCAATAAGTTCTCTCGTGTCGGCAAAACATCCGTTGATATATCGCTATTGTTATCCGCCATTTTATCCGCCATTTCAATATTAAGCAAGGACGGCGGGGTAATTGAATCAAAATAAGAAAACGGCAATTCTCTTTCAATGGTCTTTTGGGTTAATTTAAGCGGCGATTCAGAAATTTCATCACTGGCTGACAAAACTTTTAATTTCTTAATATATTTTTTGCAAACAATATTTCTTCTTAAATCCACTATAGGACCTACTGATCTAATTTTCTGCCAATCTAAATCACCAGTTTCTCTTACTGGCCTAATATCAAAAATCTGGGGATGAATATTTTTGTATCCCATTAACTTTTATTATAACATCTCAAAGCAAATAAAAAATGTTTATAAGTCAATTGCGAAATAATTAAAGGTTAAATAAATTCTGAGCGTTTTGAGTGGTTTGTTCTGCCACTTTTTCTAAACTAATTTCTTTAATTTCAGCTATTTTTTGGGCAACGTATTTTACATATAACGGCTCATTGCGTTTGCCACGGAAAGGAACAGGCGTTAAATAAGGACAATCTGTTTCAAGCAAAATGTTCTCCAACGGCGTATTTCTAATAACTTTATCATAGTCACGCGCATATGTAATAACGCCATTAAAACTTAAAAATAACCCCATTTTTAAAAATTCTTCTGCCTGAGACCAACGCCCCATAAAACTATGAATTACTCCTCTTACTCTTCTCCGACAACCAAAAGGACAATTATTACAACCAGCGTTAAATTTCTTAAGAACAAATAAAAGATCATTGTAAGCCTGACGACAATGAAAAATAATCGGCAATTCTAATTGAAGAGCTAAATTTATCTGATCATAAAGCACTTTTTTCTGTTTATCTTTAATTTTCTCTGAATTTCTCTTTTGAGAAAGATTCTTGTAATCCAAACCTATTTCCCCAATAGCAACCACTTTTTGAAATTTAGCTAATAGATAATATTTTTTAAAATCAAATTTTTCTTTTTTGGAAACTATTTCTACTTCCTCTCCCTTAATAGATTCTTTGATAATCTGATTTTCTAAATGAAAAGGATGAAGTCCAACAGCTGCATAAACACCTGAAGAATATTTTTCAGCGTATTCAACAGCTCTCTTGCTTGTTTTAAATTCAGCCCCTACATTAATCATCCAAATATTATTTTTAAGAGCTCTTTGAATTACCTGGTCCCCATCGTCCTTATATTCTTGAAAATTAATATGAGCGTGAGTGTCTATTAACATCATAGCCTTTTACTCTTATTCTATTTTATATCCTTATTATTATATGGTATAATTTGAAATAATAAAAATTAATTTTAATGTTCTATCTAATATAGTTGCTTTGATAAAAATTACAATAAAAAACAAAAAAACCATATTAGATAGAAACTTCAAGCTATGCAAAAAATAGATATTGTCGTCATAGGAGGAGGTCCCGCTGGCTTAGTTGTCGCAAACACCGCTAAGAAAATTTATCCTGAAAAAGAAATAATCATTATTAGAAAAACAAAAAAATCTATTATTCCCTGCGGCATACCCTATATTTTTCACAGGCTACATTCGCTTGAAGAAAATGTCATTCCTGACGAACCATTAAAAAAGAAAGGGATTAAGTTAATTGTAAATAATGTAACAAAAATTGATACTAAAATTAAACAAGTATTTTTGGAAAATCAAGAAATTATCCCGTATGACAAACTCGTTCTCGCTACCGGTTCAAAGCCTGTTTTAATTCCAATCAAAGGAGCTGACAAAAAAGGAGTTTGGCAAATTAAAAAAGATTATGAGTATTTAAATGAATTACGTGATTCTGTTTTAAAAGCAAAAAATATCGTTATTATTGGCGGGGGCTTTATTGGCGTAGAGATAGCTGAAGAATTAAGTCAAATTAAAAATTTAAATATCTCAATTATTGAAAAATTAGAACATTGTTTAGTCACCACATTTGATAAAGAATTCTGTTTAGCGGCAGAAGAAAAACTCAAAAAGCAAAATATTAATTTATATACAGGCGCTTTAGTAGAAGAAATTGAAGGCAAGACAAAAGTTGAATATGTT
>CAYZRO010000061.1:0-2753 GCA_964480905.1 uncultured Candidatus Saccharibacteria bacterium | reverse complement strand
GCCAAAGGTTTTGATGTTGCTAATGCTATTGAGAAGGCTGTAAGAAACGCTCGTAAAAATTTAATAAATGTTCCTATAACTTCTCAAGGTTCAATTCCTTTTGAAGTGGAAGCAAAATATGCTGGTGCTAAAATTTTGCTAAAACCAGCTTCTCAAGGACGAGGAATTAAGGCAGGCGGTACGATGAGGGTTATTTGTACTTTGGCCGGCATTGAGAATATTACCGGCAAGATATTAAGTCGAAGCAACAATAAAATTAATAACGCCCGAGCAACTATAAAAGCTTTAAAAAGTTTAAGTTTATAAGTAATAATATGCGGTTTCATCAAATTAAGCCTAATTTTTCTAAAAAACCAAGAAAAAGAGTTGGACGAGGCGGCAAAAAAGGGACATATTCAGGGAGAGGAATAAAGGGTCAAAAGTCTCGATCAGGCAAAAAACCGAGACCTGACTTTGTTGGTGGTGATACTTTGCCTATCAAGCGGTTTCCGAAAAAGAAAGGTGCTTCAAAAAAAGTGGATTTTAAACGAGGCGTTAAAATTAATAGATATAAGAGAAGATTTTCTATTGTTAACTTAAAAGATTTAGAGAAACATTTTAAAAATGGAGAGTTAGTGACGCCTAAATCATTGCTTAATAAAAAATTAATTGATAAAATAAATGGCAGAATTCCTCCAGTAAAAATTTTAGGTCAGGGTTTGCTGACAAGAAAGTTAATAATAAAGGGTTGTCAAATGTCTGAAAAGGTAAAGAAAATTTTAAATGAGATTCAAAAAAAGCGGTCTTCAAGACGTTCAAAGCCTTTAAAGCAAAATAATAAAAAATAATAATAATAAAAAATACATATGTGGCAGCAAAAACTTATTCAAATTTTCAAAATTCCTGATTTACGCAAAAAAATCATTTTTGTTTTAATGATGCTGGTTATTTTTCGAATAGCGGCGAATATCCCTGTGCCGGGCATTGACGTAGAAAGATTAAGACAGTTTTTTGCCAGCAATCAATTGTTTGGTTTAATGAATATTTTTACCGGTGGAGCAATGAGTAATTTATCGATCGCAATGCTTGGTTTAGGTCCTTATATTACTGCAGTTATTATTATGCAATTATTAACTATGATTTTCCCTCAATTAGAAGCTATGTATAAAGAAGAGGGAGAGAAAGGCCGTCAGAAATTTAATCAGTATGGTCGTATTCTAACTGTGCCTCTTGCTATATTGCAGTCCTATGGGATGATAGTTCTTTTAACGAGGCAAGGTATTATCCCGCCTCTTTCTTTTTTACAACTTGTAACTAATGTTTTGGTTATTACAACAGGGACTGTTTTTTTGATGTGGTTAGGAGAGTTAATTTCAGAGAAAGGGATAGGTAACGGAGTTTCTCTGCTAATTTTTGCCGGAATTGTCGCCCGGGTGCCGGTTTCTATTCGTCAATTAATAGCTACTTGGGACCCTTCAAGATTTCCTTCATTAATTGCCTTTTTCCTTTTAGCTTTAGTGATAATTGGAGCAGTAGTTTTTATCACTGAAGGACGTCGTAATATTCCTGTTTCCTATGCGAAACGGGTGAGAGGTCATCGAGTTTATGGCGGAGTATCAACCTATCTGCCTTTAAATGTAAATCCGGCTGGTGTGATTCCGATTATTTTCGCTTTGTCAATAATGCTTTTTCCCGGTATGGTAGCCAATTTTTTAATAGGTTCAAGTAAGGCTTGGTTGGCTAGTTTAGCCCAGAGCGTAAATCATCTTTTTCAGAATCAATGGTTTTATGGTTTTCTTTATTTTATTTTAGTCGTTCTATTTACTTATTTTTATACAGCGGTTACATTTGACCCAAAAAAAGTAGCGGAGAATTTGCAAAAAATGGGGGGTTTTATTCCGGGAATAAGACCTGGTAAACCAACCAGTGATTTTCTTTATTATATTTTAAACAGAGTTTTGCTTATTGGCGCTGTTTTTTTGGGCACAGTAGCTGTTCTTCCTTCAATTGTTCAAGGTATAACAGGTATCACTAGTTTTGGTTTTTTAGTTGGCGGCACAGCTTTATTGATTGTGGTTAGCGTAGCTTTAGAAACAGTCCGTCAAATTGATGCCCAATTAACAATGCGAGATTACGAAGGTTTTTAATTATAATCTAAAGATGAAAAAGCCATTAAATATTGCTTTAATCGGCCGTTCTGGCTCTGGAAAAGGTACTCAAGCTGAGCTTTTGGTAAGAAAGTTTAATTTGAAATATATTGAGACAGGTAAGTTATTGCGGCAGTTATCTCAGAGAAAGAACGAAACAAGTAAGCGATTAAACCAGAAACTTAAAAAAGGAAATTTAGCGCCAAGTTGGTTAGTTGAATATATTTTAGTTGAACAAATGATTGAAAAAGTCAAGCCAAGCGATGGGATTATTATTGATGGTTCGCCACGTCGAATATCTGAGGTTTATTTTTGGGATGATTTGCTTAACTGGTATGGAAGACGTCCTTTAATCCCTATTCTTATTGACATTTCAGCCCAAGAAGCTTTTATTAGATTAACAAAAAGGCGTATTTGCCAAAAATGTGGCCGTTTAATCCCTTGGATAGGAGAGTTCAAGAAATTGAAATTATGTGATAAATGTGGCGGTAAATTAATTCATAGGCTAGACGATAGGCCAGAAGCTATTAAAAGAAGATTAGCTTTTTTTCAGAAAGAAGTGATGCCGGTTATTAAATATTATCAAGCCAAAAACTAATAAAAAATTTATTATTTCAGTTAATTCTT
>CAYZRO010000060.1:0-2869 GCA_964480905.1 uncultured Candidatus Saccharibacteria bacterium | reverse complement strand
ATCTCAGACTCAGTTAAACCAAGCTCAATCTCTAAAGCTTGTGCATTAATAATTTCAGCAATCGGCTGACCGGCTAAAGCCATCTCACCTAAATTAAGATACAATTTGTTAATAATGCCAGAAATCGGCGCAACGATATTCGCTTGGTTAAGCTGAGCCTGTATTGAATCCACTTGCCCCTGCGCCAAATCAATTTGGCCTTGAGTAGAATCAATCTGTTGTTTAGCCCTTGATTGAGCGCTAACAAATGACTGATTGGCTGATTGAAGCTGTTTCTCTGCTAATTTGACAGCTGATTGAGCAGCGTTGATTGACATTTGAGCATTAATTTCAGAAGTAGTAATGCCCTCTTCAGCTGAAGACAAACTATTAAAAGCAGAATTAACATTCATTTTTTCTTGATCAACCAAAGCCTCATCTGAAACTGATTCATAAACACCCGGTTCGTCTAAGGCGCTTCTTAAATCAATTAAGGCATTTTCCATATCACTAAGGAAAGATTTTAATTTATCTAAAGCCAATTTAAGATTTTCTCTGCTCGGCGTGTCTTTTGCTTGCTTTACATAATCTTTAACACCCAAATAATGATAATCTGGTTGACCTAAGAACTCATCCATCAAATCCTGCCGCTCATCCTGCATTTTTAAGCTTAAATTATCATTACCGTTAAAATACTTGCTTTGAATATCAACAAAACTTCTTAATAAAGCATGTTCAGCTGTCAAATAAGACGCATTTAAGACATTAAAAGCAGCCTGATAAGCGCGATTAATATTATTATCTGCGTTTGTTTGAGCATCTTTTAAATTTTGTTGAGCGTTAGACAAAGCTGTTTGAGCAGTCTCTAATGACTTTTGGGCAGTATTAATTTCCTGATTTGATAAATCAAGTATATTCTGAAAATTCTGTTGAGCGATTCTTAAATTTGTTAAAGCGTTATTATAGGCGACTAACAAATTAGGATCTTTCTCAATTTCAGCTAAAACCTGTCCCGATTGAATTCTATCTCCTTCTTGAAAAAATAAACCAACAATCTTACCGCTGATTTTAGGACTAATTTTAGCTTTATCAACCGCCTGGGTAATGCCAGAGAAATTAAGAGTGCATTTAAAATCTTGGGGAATAACTTTTTCTGTTTCTACTACAATCAACCCATCAGTATCAGAAACATCTCTTGATAGCAATAATTTCTTAAACATTGAGGAAAGAAAAAAATCCTTACCGCTAATGACAGCAAAAATCAGATTGCCACCCGCTAACAAAGCTAAACATGACATCACTATAACAGTTTTTTTAAATAAATTTTTCCTTCCAAAAAAATTGCCGATTAATTTAGTTAGATAATTTTTTAGGATTTTTTCTTTCATAATATCTAAATCTTAAAATAAAAAAGTCTCTATAGCATATAATTAACATATTGCTTTGTCAATAAAAAAATAAGACAATTGTCTTATTTTTTACTAAAAAATTACAGAAACAAAATCAATTATAAACTATTTTAAAAATTTTTCGTGATCGGTGAAATCCCTTTATTATTTGAATTTGCTGAGGAGAAATTTTTAAAAACTCAGCTAAAAGTCTTATAACAGACTTATTGGCTAAATTTCTTACTGGTTTTTCTTTAACTTTCACCACAAACTCGTCAGGAGTCTTTTGAATAACTTCTTCTTGATTAGCTTTAGTCAAAACTTTAACTTTAACAAAAAATTCCATAAATCTCCTCTCAAATTATTAAGTTTTTTAAATTATTTTACTAACAAACAAACTGGTCGTAAACGATCAAAACAACATTAAAGCTAGAGCAATTACGCAACAATATCTCTCGCCCACAATACATTCATTTCCAACAAAAAAATTTTTCTTAATTTTCATTTTTCTTAATTCTGCTGCCTCCTTTATCATTTGACGACAGTTCCTTTTGGCTTGCCCAAAAGAACCTCGGCAAGAATATTCAAAAATTAAACCATTTTTCTTTTCATTTTTTGGCAAAGCAATGCCTAAAACGACAGAAATTTTCTCACCGGGGCGATTGCTAATTAAATAAGAATAAACAGTGGGAATAATTGAACCAACAGCCGGAAGAACATCTTCTGAATCAGTATTTAAATTTATAATCTTTGAATTAGGCGGAACAATACTGGAAACACGCACTAAATTAAAATTGCCGACTCCAGCGTTTAATAAAGCGCTGTCAAAAGCGTTAAGCGAAGTACTCCCTTGTCCTATTCCTTTAGTTAAAACAATTTTTTGAGGCAATATCATGATTTCTTTTCGTGGCTTTAACTATAACTTTAAAATAAAAACCCCACAACAGCAAGTGTATTTTTTAAAAGGGTTTTGATGTTAATCTTAAAATTTCGTCAAAATTGTCTGAAGACGTTGCTTTTACCCGAAATTTATATCCGCATTTTTGACAAAGGTAGTGAATAATATATTTTCCTCCTCTTACTTCCACTCCTACAGGTTCCATTAACCCTTGACACTTAGCTTTTCTATCACCAGGGTTAATATCTACATGTTTTGACCATAAACAATATGAACAGTGATCAGTATAACCTGTACCTTTAATAAAAATGCCGCATTTTTCGCAAATAAAATTTTCTTTTCTTTTTTGGAACTTTTTCTCTGGAATTTTTATACTCACTTTTTTTATTATCCTCCAATTTATTTATTTTAGTTTTTATCTTATCAATCCATTTTTTATTGTAATCCATGTCAAAAATTTTCTCAATTTAAAAAACTCCCTTGCTTTCGCAAGGCGGGACAAATTTTTCTGGCAGGAGCGAAACGAGTTCGCTCCCTCCAACAAAAATGAGGAGTTCCTCAAGAAAGAAAGTTCGTAGCGTGTGATACAGGCTGCCGGGCTAGG
>CAYZRO010000059.1:0-2916 GCA_964480905.1 uncultured Candidatus Saccharibacteria bacterium | reverse complement strand
AAAGCAGCTTTAGGATTTAATAAAGCTTTTTTAATACGAGAAGAAGTAATATTTAACATAATAGAGTTTTAAATAAATAGCCCTCAAACCCAAAATTTTAAAATCAATATCATAACTACAGCAGCATATATTCCGGCTACCACATCATCTAAAACAATACCCCAACCTCCGGGTAATTTTTGAATTATATTAGCAGGAAATGGTTTTAACGCATCAAACAACCCAAAAAGTAGCATTGCTCCAAAAAGTAATAAAGGAAATTTAATTCCTTTAATCAGCACCCAACCGGGATTAATCAGAGATAAAGAGGCAATAAGCACGCCCACTATCTCATCTATAATAATTTTAGAACAATCTTTTTCTTGAAAAAAATTCTCTGCCCGGGAAGAAACAGGAATAGCCACAATAGTAAATATGATAGCCAATACCACTCTCAAATGATAAGGAAGGGTGGAGAAAAGTAAAGCAACTCCAAAGCCCAAAATGGTCCCCACTGCACCGGGAAAAATAGGACTATACCCACCGCCAAACCCTGTAGCTAAAAAAAGAATTCCAAAATCCTTTTTCATTTTTTACATAAATTTCTTTAACCAATAACAAGGTCCCCTTCGGACCCCGTAATAAACCACGCTTCCTTTTTGTAATAAAATACCTAACCAAAAACTTATGACAGCCATTTTATAATTTTCAATATTTGCTCCTTAACCGGCCTGCGATGGACAGAAAAACCTTGTTGTTTCTCTGGTTGATAATGTTCCAAGAACCAATCATACGCTTCAATCAACATTTCCTCATTGCTGTATTTTGGCCTCCACCCTAATTCATTCATGGGTTTAGAAACATCAAAATAAAACGGCTTATGATAGGTCAGATAATGCCAAGGTGCTAGGGGGCTTAATTTCAAAACATCCAATATTCTTAACATCAATATCGTTCCAAGAACGGGTAAACTAACAATTTTAGATTTAGTATTAGCATGGTTTATTAAAGACATGAGATCTTCCCGAAGAGTAGAGTAACGATTAGTACCCAAATTATAAATTCCAGATTTGTGCTGTTTAACACAAAGAATGCAAAAATCAACTAAATCTTCAATATGTAACAATTGAAATAAATTATTACCTTTGCCAATAATATAAATGTTTTTTCCATCCCGAATCCACTCAAATAGAATTTGAAAAATGCCCAAGCGTTCTTTACCCACTAATGTCCGGGGGCGAATAATAGCATAAGGTATTTTCTGCCCAAGAACTCTTTGTACTTCTCGTTCCCCCGCTAATTTAGCACGGCCATAAGGTCCTATGGGAAGAACATCAGTATCATTAGTAATAGGACATTGATTAAGAACTCCTCCATAAATTGCGCTAGATGACATATGGACAAACATCTTAATATTGTATTTAAGGGCTGCTTCTGAAACAATTCTTGTTCCCTCAACATTCACTTTCCGAAATCTATCGCCTGCTTTGGTTAAAGGGACTAAAGCGGCATTATGAAAAACATAATCTACTCCTTTCATGGCCGCTTCAACACCCCGCTGGTCCAAAACATCACATTTAATAAACTCTATTTCCTTGGGGCGATCTGGGGAATCTATAATATCTAAAATGCGCACTTTTTCTCCGAGTGAGTAAAGTTTTCGAGCTATATGGCTGCCCACAAACCCAGAACCACCAGTAACAAGGTGAAGCATATTCTGTTATTCAAATCATCCAAAAAGATTATATTTATAACACCACTCTATTGATCGCCTCATTCCTTCTTTTAAGCTAACTGTTGGCTGATAACCTAATTCTTTTTTTGCTTTCTCAACACTACAAGCAATATTTTTATTCATTTCACCAGCAACATGAAATTCTGCAATATATCTTCCCATGCTCTGTAAAATATCATCTATCCTCTCACACCCCCAAGAAGCAAAACTCGGTAAAAATCTGGGCTTAAACTCTTTTACACCTAATAAATCTGCAACTGTTTTATAGATTTCTATTGTTTTATAAGGACGCTCGTCGGCTATCCAATAAATCTGTCCATTTGCTTTTTCTGAGGACTCAGCTAACAGTAGCCCCTGAATAGTATTATCTATATACGACATACTTCGCAGATTTTGCCCATTACCGAATATCAAAGGTCTTCCTGTCATAATCATCTTAAAAAAACGAGTTTGTCGTGCTGGTTGACCGGGCCCATAGAACCAACAAGGCCTAATGATAACTGTCTGAATTTCACCACTCTGCTGAGCTTCCTGAACCGCCTTCTCTGCTAAAAGTTTGCTTTTTCCGTAATGCTTATAAGGATGAGGAGGGTCGTCCTCAGTAAAAAGTTTATTCGGATTAACATTACAACCTGCTACAGAATTACTGCTAACATAAACAACTTTTCGAACCCCGGCTTTAATCGCAGCCCGAAGAACATTCTGGGTTCCTTTTGTGTTTATCTCATACAGATCTTTAATTTTTTTAGGATGAATCAATCCAGCGCAATGAAATACAGTATCTACTCCCTGCATTGCTTGATGTAAAGAATTGATATCGCGAATATCGCCAGGCACAACCTCAACTTCGATATCTTTAAAGACAAAAGGGGCAATATGGGGCAATACTAAACAACGCACTTTTCTATCTTTTATAGAAGAATATTTGTTTAATTCATGATCAGGATCAACCAATGCTCTAACCAGAGAGGAACCTAGCCAACCCGGTGCCCCAATAACTAACGTTTTAGTACTCATAAATTTTTATTTATGTTGTTATTATTAAATTAATTTATTAATAAGTCAATAGAATAAGAATAACATATTTTCTCTAAGCATAAATTATTAAAACCACAGCCAGCCCCCATAATAAAACTGTAAAAAATAAAGGCCTATCCTCCAAAAATGCTTCAACGGGCGAACCTGCTTTTTGGTTGTCCAAG
>CAYZRO010000058.1:0-2980 GCA_964480905.1 uncultured Candidatus Saccharibacteria bacterium | reverse complement strand
TGCTTTATTCAAATTTTCTTCTGCTTTGCTCAAATAATCATTTGCCTTATCTTCATTTTTATTCTTACGCGCTAAATCAGCATTCATCCGATAAACAAGGCCCAATTGAGTGCAAAGAAAAGGATTCTTAGGCTCAAGCTCAACAGCTCTTTGATAAGCTTTAATCGCCCACTCATCAGAGCCACTGATATAACCCATAAGCCGTCGATAAATATCCCCCCTATTTTGCCAGTTAAGCACATTGTAAGAACTAACTTCTGTCGCCTGTTTAGCAGCGTTCACCGCGTTAGTTGTCCAAACTTGCACATTTTTTCGCACAGTATCCATTAACTGATTTCCTTTCTCATTGCCTTGTAGTTTTTTCAATTCATTTTCTGCTCTTGATATCAATACTTGACTCCAATCTCGCCAATATAAATCTTGAAAACGATTCAAGTTAATTGCTTTGGCTAACCAAAAAGAAGCTTGAGATAAAGAATCTGCTTTAGCTCTCTTTTGATAATAAACCTCAGCTGTATAACGTTGAGCGCCAAAATAAAACAAAGTAAGAAAGAGGCCAAAAATAATGACAAAAATAAAGATGATAATTAATCCCCATCGCGGCGAGTCTGATAAAGAAAAACGCAATGTGCCGATTCTGCTAAAACGACCTATCTTAGAAACAGCTTTAATCCGCTTAGTATCAGACAAAAACGTTCTTCTGGTATTGATAATGATATCTCTTCTCTCTAGACCCTTTGAGCCTTTTACGACCAAAACAACAGATAAAGCTATCGCCAACCAGAAATAAAAATTTAAAGTCATATTAATCGGATAAATGAAGAAAGCAGTCAGCAAAACAAGCCATGAAGAGAAAACAATTAAAATTAATGACCAATATGACTCTTTAAAAGATTTGCTTAAAAGACAACGCAAAATCAACCAGATAAATATTCCAACAAAAACAAGAAAAGAAAAAACGCCTAAAATGCCTATAGTGCTTAACCAAGTTAACACTTGGGAAGGAGTATCAGAAAACCTGTAATTCCAAAAAGTTGTCTGATTAATTTGTTGACTTCTATACTTGCTGTAATCAAAAACAAAAGTTTCCGGGCCAGAACCGAAAACCGGTTTATGGTTTAAAGTCTGAAAAGCAATATCTAAACTAGCTTGATAAGAAGGGCTTATCTCAAACGGCAGATTCAAATTTAAAGGTAAAACAGGTCTAATGACCAAAAAGAAAAGAGCGGCAATTAAAAAAATCATAGGCAGAATTAATAACTGCGGTTTAAATGGACCGACCAAACCACGCTCATCGTCAAAATATCCGGATCTCTGACTAAGCATGCCTAAAGCCAAAAGAACTGTCATTGAAACAAGCAAACATACCCAAAGAGACCAAAAATTCAATAAAATTATCACAAATAAAAAAGTAAGAATAAATAAAGAAAGAGCAATTTTTAAAATCCTTTTTTCTCTTCGCAAAACAAACAAAAGGCCAACAGCCAAAACCAAACCAAAAACACTCAAAATTCCCAGACTATTAAGAGTGCCGACTAAATTAAAAGATTTTATCCGGGCAAAATTCCAAGGCAAATCCCATAAACCAAACAAATGAAAAATGGCAAAAACAGCAGAAAGAAAAATAGAACTAACACTGACAAAAAATAGATTAATTATCTGCGAAACTCTAAAATTATTGAGAATCACCAAATAAAGGGCAAAGAAACAAAGGAAATTTATCCAAGCTTCGCTAAGATGAGAAGGAAAGCCCATTAATGAGCCGTAACGATATTGAGAAAAAAGAGTAGCTAAGCCGTAAAATCCAAGGAAAATCATTAAAGGCAGATTCAAAGGATTTGTTGACCACTTAATTCTTCCGGTAATAAGTATCTTTACCATCCAGCTGACAAAAGCTACTGTAGTCAGAAAAATAAGCAAAGCTTGCTTATTAAATTCTAAAACTTCGTTAGTCCAAGGAAGAAAAAACAAAGGCATTAAGAAAGTCAAAATATAAATAGCCCAACGGATAATTTTGTTATAAACTTTAGTGCTTAACATAAAAAGTGAATTGCTTACCGTCTACAGACTACCGTCTACTGCTTTCTACGAATTATCGTAATTAAAGTAGTCGGTCAGCAGCAGTCGATAAGCATTAAGAATTTTATTATATTAAAACCTGTATAAATTGTAAAACCAAATCCAACTCTTATCTTTACCTTTAACCTAACTCTTATATTCAACCCTTAATTTGAGATCTTTAATTCCCCTCTACTTCACTCTTACTTACTCTCACTTATTGACTCTTCAATTTGAGTATTTTCTTTCTGATTATCTTCTAGCGAAGAAATTTTTAACGTTGACGGACTTTCTTCTAAAGTCTCTTCATCTGAAGAATTATTATCTTTAGTCTCAGTAATATTCTCTTCTTCTGAAAAACTCTCTATCTCTTCTATGGAAGGACCCTCTGAGGAAGATTGAATTTTCTCAACTGGCTCAATCTCCTGAGTATTGTTCTCAGTTTCATTCGTCATCTCTTCATCCAACTCTTCTTGATTATTTGTTGAAGATTCTTTCTCTTCTTCAATTATTGGAAATTCAACCTCCTGAGAAGATTCAACCTCCTGAGAAGATTCAACCTCCTGAGACGGCTCATTTGTCTCATCCGTCTTCTCATTCGTGTTCTCATTCGAGTTATAACCTTTCCGCTTAGCAATAACAATATAATCAAAGGTTACTCCTTCTTGTTGAGCATGTAATTCTTTAACTACAAAACCATAAATAGTTTTCTCCGCTACATAAAGCTGACCAGCAAACGATGAAGTTGGGGTAACAATTACCTTAATATTCGGATCATTCCTGTATTCTTTTCCAGCTGGGGCGGAATTCGTGGTATTCAAGGTAGATTCGTGTAAATTCGCGACATTTTCGGCAATAATTGCCGAAAATGAAGGATCAAATTCAATAATCGCGCAAAGTTCCTCTCGGGAATCAGGACAAA
>CAYZRO010000057.1:0-3064 GCA_964480905.1 uncultured Candidatus Saccharibacteria bacterium | reverse complement strand
ATCATTAATTTCCACCTGTGGTTTTATTGGTTTAATTCTTAGAAGAGCTTGTTTTATTAATGATATTTTTGTATATTGCTCTATTTTTTCAGCCAGTAGTTCGCTTTGATTATAGCCTCGCCATTTAAGGCGGCGCTTATGAAGGGGCACAGGCATTAAAAGAAGTGATTTCTTTTCTTGATGAAAAAGATAAGAACTAGTTAAATATTGTCCCATGATTTCAGCTAATGGATAGCACAGGTTTTTAATAAAATTATATTTAAAATAATAAATTAGATGACGCAATAAGATATCAGACCATAATCCAGCGACCAATAATCCATGGAGAGAGTTTTTGTGTTTTTGAAGACAAGAATGGTGAGTAAAGTTATGTAGGGAGTTTTGCTGACAAATATAACATAAGTTTTGTTGGTTTACTGATATTTTTCTTAAACAGGCGTCACATAGATAAAGTTTCATTTTGCTATTTTCCTTAGTATTTTTTGTTTGATATCTATGGCAACCAAGACAGAAATAAGGAAAAAGCAAATCAGCAATAGCTTGGATTATCTTTTTACAAATATAAATTATTTTATTTTGCTTCATTTATCTTTTGTGGATAACTTTATGGCAAGCGCTCTTTTTTTATAGTAAAATAAAGAAAAAATAAGTAAATAAAATAAATGTTTAAATGGTTATCGCCTAAGTCTAAATTTTTTTTAGGAATAGATATAGGTTCTTCGACAGTAAAAATCGTTGAACTTTTTAATCAGGATAATAAGTTGGTTTTGAGTAATTATGGATTATCAAAAAATACCTTTTCTTCGCAATTCATTAATTCTCCCGGAGGTTCATTTAGTTTAGCCGAGAAGGAAATCTCTGTTTTAATAAAAAAAATTATTGCCAAAGCTAAAATTAAATCACGTTCTGCTATAATGTCAGTGCCGGTTTTTGTTAGTTTTTCTACGCTAATTGAATTACCCTCAATGCCTCGAGCAGATATTCCTAAAGCGTTGCAATACGAAGCAAAAAAATATATTCCAGTACCCCTTAAAGATGTAAAACTTGATTGGGCTTTAGTTTTTCCTTCTGCTTTTCAGTCTCAACAGCTGAATAGAAAAGTTGATCTATCTTCTGTCTCTTCTGATTTGAAACGACCACTACGACAATTCTCTGGTTCAACAAGCCAGCCACAAACAAACCAAGATAAGATTCAAGTTATTTTAATTGCCGTTCCTAAATCAATTATTCAACAATATGTCTCTATTGCTAAAAATGCAGATTTAGAATTAAAAGCTATAGAATTAGAAGTGTTTAGTCTAATGAGGTCATTAATTGGTAATGATAAGAGCTGTTTGGCTTTAATAGATTTTGGCGCACGAAGCACAAGCATTAGTTTAGTTGATCAAGGATGGGTGCGTTTGATTCGTAATTATGAAATCGGTGGACGTCAAGTTACCGATAGTTTGGCAAAAGAATTTAAAATTAGTCCGCAAGAAGCAGAGAAATTAAAAACACGTCTTTCTGATAAAAGAATTCTTCATTCCCATACCTTGCGCCAGACAGCTTATAATATTGCTTTGGAAGCAGAAAAGATTTTTAGTCTTTATTCTAAAAAATATGGTCATCGGCCAGAAAAATGTATTTTGACCGGCGGAGACGCAATTTGGTTTTATAATTCCGAATTTTTACTTCAGCAGTTAAAAACAGAAATTCAAATTGGCAAACCTTTTTCTCGCATAGCCCATCCAATAATTTTAGAGCCTACCTTAAAGGAGTTGTCTCCTTTTTTGGCAGTAGCCGCTGGATTGGCTATGAGAGGATTTTCAGATTTTTAAATTTTTAAAATGAAAGAATTATCGTTAATTCCCAAAAAATATCATTTTTCTCGTGTTCAAAAAGTAAGGGACTTTTCTTTTTTAAAAAGTAAATATTTTTTAGTTTTTTTGGTAGTTATTTTTGTTTGTTTAGTAACAATCGGTTTTTTGGTTTATAAAGAAATAGTTTTGTCAAAAGAAAGCAAAAATTTAAATGATCAATTTCAATCTCTTAACCAAATATTAGATCCAAAGAGCGAAAGAATGGCTGTTAAGCTGGAGAATAAACTGGATAAAATTTCTTTGCTTTCTGAATCTCATATCTATTCTTCCCAACTGTTTAATTTATTAGAAGAGCTTACTTTACCGGAAGTTCAATTTTTGAAATTGCAAATTGATTTAGAGAAGGCAGAGATAAGCCTTGATGGTCAAACCGATAGCTATAAAAGTTTAGCTCGGCAGATTACTATTTTTGAAGAGAATAAAAATATTAAATCAGTTGTTGCTTCGGGCATACAATTGGGAGAAGATGGGCGATTAAAATTTCATTTAAAGATAACTTTTGATAAGATTATAATTTTTCGTTAATGCTAAATAGCATATGTTTGCGAGAAGAGTCATTCTAATTTATATCTTTTTTCTTTTAACGCTTTTTGGTTTGTTTGCGACAATTTGGTTTTTTTACCAAAAGACAAATCATGAAAAGAAATCAATAGAAATTTTAAAAGCAAAGATACAGCATACTCAGGAATCTTTGATTAAGATAGAAAATTTTCAGAAGAAATATGGTCAGCTTGCAGATGCTACTGATGAGATTAACCAAATTTTGCCTGATCAATCTAATATTCCAGAAGTTTTAGTGCAGTTGGAAGATTTAGCTTCTCAAAATAGTTTATTTTTGTTTGATGCTAACATTCGGGAGAAGTCTTTATCTGAAGTTAAGAAAAAATTATTAATAAAAAAACAAAATACATCTGCGTTTTATTCTAAGGGCATTCATTCTGTTTATTTTAATATTAATCTATATGGTTCTTACGAAGATTTTAAAAATTTTTTGAAAGCTTTGGAAAAAAATTTAAGAATAATGGATGTAAAGAAAATAACTTATAGCGTTGATACGATAAAAGACGCTTTAAAAATTAATTTGGAAATTGAAACCTACTATAGTGCAGATTAAATTTTATGGATAATCAAGTTTTTACTAAAACTAAAAATGAGACGAAATTGACAGAAGAATTAAAAAGCAATATTAGGAAAATTCCTACTGA
>CAYZRO010000056.1:0-3174 GCA_964480905.1 uncultured Candidatus Saccharibacteria bacterium | reverse complement strand
TTATTTCTTGGTTATGAAAATAGTCTAAAATTTGAGGCTTATTCCTTGGTATTTTAGAAATTGGAGCGACTTCTATAAGATGCATTTTATCTTTACCAACAATTTTAATCGTTTCTATTTTAACATATTGATTCTTTTAAACCCAGCAGTATAATTAAATATGATACTAGGATTTATTTGTCGGCTTTTAAAATTTAAGCTATACTTATAGAAAATGAGGAAACGTGTTTTTATTGCAATAAATTTGCCTGAAGAGATAAAAAAGGAATTATTTCAACAACAAAAAGAATGGAAAAATCTGCCGATCCGCTGGACGCCTAAAGAAAATTTACATATAACTCTTGTATTTATTGGTTATATTAATAATCAACAGCTAAAGGAGATTAGTTTTTTGACTAATAAAGCAGTTAATTCTTATTCTTCTTTTGTTGTTCGTTTTAAAAAAATTTGTTTGGCTCCTCCTAATCGTTCACCAAGAATGGTTTGGTTGGAAATAGAAAGATCTTTAGAAATGTTACATTTAAAACAATCGTTAGAGGAGCTTTTTTTAAAGAATTCACAAAAAACAGGATTTTTTGAAAAGGAACGACGTTTATTTTCTCCCCATATAACATTAGGAAGAATAAGGATTTTTGAATGGAATCAGCTTAAGAAAAAACCGCAGATAGAGAAGAAATTCTTTTCTGAATTTAGAGTTAATTCAGTGGAGATTATGGAAAGTTTGTTAAGTCGTGAAGGGGCAAAATATTCTCTTTTAGAGTCTATACAACTATCTAATATAAAAGAATAAAAATTATGTCTTTAAAGAAAAAGAAGAAATTAAAAAAGAGAAAAAAAGATCTTGAAAAGAAAAAATCTCATCTAAAACCAGAAACAAAGCAAAGTATAATTGCTGTATTCTGTTTCACCTTCGCTATTATTTTTATATTGAGTTATTTTAATTTAGCTGGTTTGTTTGGAGAGTATTTAAATAAAATATTGAAAACCCTTGTTGGCTGGGGAACAGCTTTAATTCCTTTAGGTCTTATTATGGCCGGGGTGGCTATTTTTAAATCATTACACCATCGGGTTTTACTTCCTGCTTTGTTAGGAATGGGGATGTTTTTGTTGAGTATCCTGGGTCTTTTACATATTTTAAGTATGGATTTAAATCATCCGGCTAAAGGAGGTTATGTCGGCTGGATAATAGGATATCCTTTAATAAAATTATTGGGATTTTGGGCTTCTTTGATTGTTTTAATTTCTATAGCTTTAATTTCTATTTTAATTACTTTTAATGTGCCTTTAAGGATTTCCAGAAAAAAAGAAGAGAAAGTTGGCGAGGTAGGAGGAGAAGAAATCAGTGAAAAAAACATACGCATTAATGATGAAAAATCTAGTCAAGAACGACTAATAAATAAGATTACTCAGCCCATTAATAAAATGAAGACGTCTTTAAAAATAAATTCTGTGGGCAAAACGTCAGAAAAAGATAGAGAAAAATCCAAGGAGTCAAAAGAGAAAAAAGCAATTGATAAAGAAATATTTATTCCAATTCAGTCAGCAGTAGCTAATTATAAACAACCATCCTTAAATTTATTAGAAAGTGAAAAAGGGCAGCCAACCAGCGGTGATATTAAGGCTAATGCCAATATTATAAAGAATACTTTAAAGAATTTTGGCATTGAAGTAGAAATGGCTGAAGTTAATATTGGTCCAACAGTAACTCAATACACTCTCAGGCCGGCTCAAGGCATTAAATTGTCTCGGATTACCGCCTTACAGAATGATTTAGCTTTGTCTTTAGCCGCTCACCCTATTAGGATTGAAGCTCCTATTCCCGGCCGTTCTTTGGTTGGTATTGAAATTCCTAACAAATCTATTATTAGAGTTAGATTAAGAAATCTTTTAGAACAGGAAGATTTTCGTCATTATTCATCTAATTTGACTTTGGCTTTAGGGCGTGATGTAGCTGGAAGGCCTATTTATACGCGTCTGGAGAAAATGCCACATTTATTGATAGCTGGTTCAACAGGCAGCGGTAAAACTATTTGTCTTAATTCAATCATTATCTCTTTACTTTATCAGAATTCTCCTAATGCTTTAAAACTTATTTTAATAGATCCCAAAAGGGTAGAGTTTACTCCTTATAATGATTTGCCTCACTTATTGACCCCGGTTATTCTAGAAGCTGATAAGACTATTCAAGCTTTACGATGGGTAGTTAACGAAATGGAAAGAAGGTTTGAAATTTTATCTGAAAATGGATCACGAGATATATTGAGCTATAACAATAAAATTGCTAAGCAAATCAAATCAAATAAAGAAAATAATTTATCAATAATGCCTTATTTAGTTGTGATAATTGATGAGTTAGCCGATTTAATGGCTTCGCATGGGCGAGAGATAGAAGCGACTATTGTTAGATTGGCTCAGATGGCGAGAGCAGTCGGCATTCATTTAGTTGTTTCTACCCAAAGGCCCTCGGTGGAGGTTATTACTGGTTTGATTAAAGCAAATATCACCGCGCGCATTGCTTTTCAGGTTGCTTCCCAAGTTGATTCAAGGACCATTTTAGATATGGCTGGCGCTGAGAGACTTTTGGGCAATGGTGATATGTTATTCTTAGCCGGAGACGCTTCTAAGCCGAGAAGAATTCAAGGCGCTTATATCTCAGAAGCTGAAGTTAAGAGAGTTGTTGATTTTATTAAAGAACACGGCGGTCGAGCAGAATATGAAGAAGATTTATCAGTTTCAAGACCGGCAAAAGATTTAAGTTTTGAAACTGAAGCAGACATTGATGATGAGCTTTATGAAACTGCCAAGTCTGTAGTTATTAACGCTGGCAAAGCTTCTGCTTCGCTTTTGCAAAGGCGATTGCGGATAGGTTACGCAAGAGCAGCCCGCTTATTGGATATTATGGAAGAAAAAGGCATTGTTGGACCGGCTGACGGTGCCAAACCTCGTGAAATTTTAATAGGGCAGAAAGAAAATAGTCAAATAGTTGACGAAAATTATTATAATTGATAAAGTCAAAGAAGTATTTATAAAATTTAATTGAATAAAACACATATTTAAAAATGTTAAAATTAATTGCTCAAATTAGAACTATTGTCGGAAGAAAGGTCAAAAAACTAAGGAATTCAGGATTAATTCCGGCAGTTCTTTATGGTCGGGGGGTTAAACCTTTGCCTT
>CAYZRO010000055.1:0-3281 GCA_964480905.1 uncultured Candidatus Saccharibacteria bacterium | reverse complement strand
GAGGCAAAAAATTCTTTAACAGCGGCAATGAACGGTCTAGCATTGATAATCTGAATAGGAGTAATTTCATAAGGGTCAAGAGTAGACATTTTGTCTTTAGCAATTCTTTCCATCCTTGCCAGACCAACTCTTAATTTGTTTTGCAAAAGTTCGTCTACAGGTCTAATTCGTCTATTTCCCAAATGATCTATGTCATCGGGTTTTGCTTCAGGAGTAGTATTAAGACGAATAATTTCTTTAATAACGGCAATAATGTCTTCTAAATTTAAAATTCTTTCTTTTTTGGTATAATCTTTTTTTCTATTATTAGCTAAGTTAAGCCGTTGGTCCATTTTCCATCTACCCACTCCTCCCAAATCATATCTTTCAAATGAAAACATTGTTTCAATCATCTGACGAGCATTGTCAGGGGTAGCTAGATCACCCGGCCTGAGTCTTTTATAAAGTTCAATAAATCCTTCATTACGATTTTTGGAAAGGTCTTTTTTAATAGTTTCTTCAATGTATTTTTTTTCTTCGGGAGATTTAAAAACTTTAAATATTTTTTCATCGTTATCTAAACCAAAAATCCTTAAAAGAGCCGTAACCGGAGTTTTTCTTTTACGGTCAATTTTTACATAAATCGCATTATCTGAATCTGTTTCAAACTCAAGCCAAGCTCCTCTATTTGGAATAATTTTTGCTCCAAACAAATTTTTTCCTTTAAGATAATTTGCTGTAAAAAAAACGCCTGATGATCTAATTAATTGTGAAACAACCACTCTTTCTACCCCATTAACAATAAAGGTCCCTCTTGAAGTCATTAAAGGAAAATCCCCTAAAAAAACTTCTTGTTCAATATCCTTTTTTATCCTTTTATTTTTAAGGCGGACTTTACATCTTAAAGGAGCTTCATAAGAAAGATTATTTGATTTGGCAGTTGCTTCATCGTATTTTGGTTTTTCTAAATAATAGTCTAGAAAATAAAGTTCGTAATCGCGGGCTGTCCAATCTTTAATAGGTGAGATTTCATCAAGTAATTCTCTAAATCCTTTTTGCCAAAATTTTTTATAAGAGTTTAGTTGGACATCAAGCAGATTTGGTACGTCCAAAAAAGAATGACGTTTAGCAAAATTTTTTATTGGGAGTTTCATATTTTTAATAAGTGTATGTCATAAAAGTCCCTTTTTGAAAGGGTTGAAGACTTTATTAAGCGAAATTTAAGATTTTTTTTCTTTAATAATTATAATGTAAATAATATAAAACTTTTCCTGAACTTAGATTAATTATACAAAACATTTTTATTTTATTATTTTTTTAAATTTTGTCAAGATAAATAATTATTTAGATTGTAAATTCATTGACAGAAGAGCTTTAATTCTTTCTTCAACTGGCGGATGTGTCATAAATAATTTTACAAACCAATTTTTCTTTTGTTTGCTTTTAAAAGGAGATTCAATATACAAATGAGCTGTAGAAATGTTTACATTCCTTAAAGAAGTTTTGTCTTCGGCAATTTTTTTTAAAGCTTGAGCTAAACCTTCAGGATATCGTGTTAATAAAGCGCCGTTAGCGTCTGCCAAAAATTCTCTTTTTCGGGAAATGGCTAATTGAATTAATTGGGCTGCTATTGGCGCTAAAATTGCCGCTAAAATTCCTAGAAAAAATATAAGAGTGCCGAATTGGCTATCATTATCACGCCTTCTAGCACTTCCCCAAAAACTTATTCTTAAAAACCAGTTTGAGAGCAAAGCGATAAAACCGACCAAAATAACAATTACTGTTCCTAAGAGAATATCTTTATTACCGATATGCGATATTTCATGAGCGATCACTCCTTCTAGTTCTTTTCTTTTTAGTTTATCTAAGAGCCCTTGAGTTACCACAATAATTGCGTGAGAAGCGTCCCGACCGGTAGTAAAAGCATTTGGTTGTTGTTCGGACATAACAAATATTTTAGGTGTAGGAAGACCAGCGGTAATACTTAAATTTTCTACAATCCTAAAGAGTTCAGGAAAATCTTTTTTTTCAATTGGTTTTGCCTTTGCCATTTTAAGAACTATTTTATCAGAATACCAATAGCTGCTAAAATTTATTAAGAGACTTATAATTACAGCAATAATTAATATTGCATAATTATTAAGCAAATAACTGAACAGCCAGCCTAAAAAAATCAGTAAGACAAGAAAGGTTGTCATTAATAGCCAAGTTTTCTTAACATTTTTTTCGGCTTGTGTATACAAAGTAGGCATTGTTTTTTGGATATTTTAAAATTTTATTGAGGAGTGATTTTTTGCTTTCTCTTCTTTTATTTCAAATAATTCTAAAGTTTTAAATTTAAATAAAGAAGCAATAATTTTTGCGGGAAAACTTTCTATTTTTATATTATAATCTCTAACATTAGCATTATAAAAACGTCTAGCAGCCTGTATTTTGTCCTCGGTGTCTCTTAATTCTCTTTGTAGCTCTAAAAAATTTTTTGCCGCTTTAAGCTGCGGATAATTTTCTGAAACGGCAAAAAGATTTTTTAATGCTTGCGAAAGAATATTCTCTGCCTGTTTCTTTTCTTGAATGTTTGTTGCTTTTAAAGCCCCGGTTCTTGCTTGGGTCACTTTTTCAAACACTTCCTTTTCATGTCCAGCATATCCTTTTACTGTCTCAACCAAATCTGGTATTAAATTATATCTTCTTTTTAATTGAACATCAATATCAGACCAAGCTTCCTTAACTCGATTTTTTAATTTTATGAGTCTGTTGTAAGTAACAATTACCCAGAGGATAATTATAATAGTAATAGCTAGAATGATTTTTAAAGCTCCCATTTTTTTTAATCCAATTTTTAGTAATTCTTAATTTTATAAAATAAGAGGACTAAAAATTGGATTTAATTTAGTTTTTATTTTTTTATATCAATGCCTTTTTTGATTTTTATGCTTTGGATAATACCCAAAGCTATAGAATTCATTATTAAATTGCTTCCGCCGTAACTTAAAAAAGGAAGAGGAATTCCTGTAATAGGCAAAAGACCTAAATTTATGGCAATATTTATTATAACCTGAGAAGATAGCATAATAACAGTGGCTGAGATAAATAATCGCGAAAAATTATCTGTTGCCCGCAGCCCTATTTTAATCAGTCTATAAAAAATAAAAGCAAAAAGAAAGAAAATTATTATTAAACCTATTAATCCCCATTCTTCAGCGATAGAGGCAAAAATAAAGTCAGTATGAGCTTCTGGCAAAAAATTTAACTGATTCTGAGTGCCAAAACCTAATCCTTTTCCTATTATTCCTCCTGAACCA
>CAYZRO010000054.1:0-3383 GCA_964480905.1 uncultured Candidatus Saccharibacteria bacterium | reverse complement strand
CGTACTTTCAAATAGTTTCGGATTACGGTAACCCCCATATTCATAGAGCCACTGACTAATATCTTTAAATAAATCTAAATGCAAACAATGTTCGTTATTATTCTCTTGAACATTACCATTAGCGGAAATGTTTCTTAGCCACAACTCTTTATTTTCAAAATCTTTATGTAGCTGATAAATCTCCCCTTTTAATTCAAATTCCATATCAATCACATAAAGCTTATCTGAATGCCACCTTTTATAAGCGTTTAAATATTTCGGCTGAGTCTTAATAGTCGGGTCATAAAATAAACCAACAATTAAAGCATCGACTAAGGTAGACTTCCCTTGTTCATTAGGCCCTTTAATAATAGTTAAATCACTAGGAAAATTTATTTTAATTTCCCGAAAGCGTTTAAAATTTTTAAGATAAATAGAACGTAAAAACATAAATTATAATTTCATTTTATCACTGCTGGACTTTTCTATAAAGTTTTTTATTTCGTGAATAAATTTCTCTCGGGAAAATAATTCTGCTCTTTTTTTTATTAATAAAGGACTGTAAGTCGGTAAATTCTTTTGCAAACGTCGTACGCCGTCTGCTAAAATCTCTGGCGTCTGGTCATCAAAGAACTCTCCGGTTATACCTTCTATTACTGTTTCAGTCACACCGCCCGAACGATAAGCCAAAACAGGCTTACCATAACTCATTGCTTCTACAGCTGTTATACCAAAATCTTCTTCGCCAGGAACAATCAAAGCTAAACAATGAGCATAATACCTAGAAACAATTTCGTCTGACTGCCAACCCAAAAATTTAATATTTGATTTGGAACTCTTACAAAGCCTATTATATTGTGGGCCGTCTCCAATAACAACTAATGGTAAATTCAATCTATTAAATGCCTCTACCGCAAGATCGATTCTTTTAGAAGGAACAAGGCGGGAAACAATTAAAAAATAATCTTCAGAAAATTTTTGGTCTTTTTCTATTAAACTACTTAAAAAAATTTTTGAACGGTCAAAAACAGGAGGATAAATAACTTTTGCTTGCCGACGATAATATTTCCAAATTCTTTGGGCTGTTGTCCTTGAATTAGCTAAAAAATAATCAACGCGATGTGATGAGCCCTGGTCCCACATTCGCGTATAATGTAAAAATGCTTTAGCTAAAAAACTTTTCTTGATTAAGTTTTCATTTTTTATTTTGTTATGATATTGATCCCAAAGAAATCTCATCGGTGTATGACAATAACAAATATGCAAGGTAGAAAAACGGGTAATTATTCCTTTGGCAAAGGCAGAACTTGAAGAAATTACTAAATCAAAATCTCTCAAATTAAAGCTCTCAACCGCGAGAGGCAAAAGCGGCAAAAGACAATGGTATTTTTTTTTAAAAAAATTAGGTAACTTTTGTAAAAAAGAAGGTCTTAAATCAGCTCTTGAAAAATAATTCTTTGCAATTTCTGGATCATAAAACAACAAATATATTGGAGAATGAGGCAACATTTGATGTAATGTTTTCAAAACACGCTCAGCCCCTCCATAATATATCAAATAATCGTGCACTAAAGCTATCTTCATATTTGATCATCGGAAATTAACAATCAAAACTCATTAAGCTTATGATAAATAAATACCCCAGAAGCCAAAAAATAAAACTTTTTTATATTTGTTAATCCAAATGGTAAATTTTTAATTTTTCAGTATTTAAAAACAGATTCGTTTTAATAATCAATGAAGAGCAAATGTTAACAAGTTTTACTTTTTTGAAAGAAGACTTCTTTTATAAACTTCTAAATGATCCAAAGCCACGCCCGCGCCTTTTGCTACACAAAACATTGGCTCTTCTGCCAAATAACAAGGAACTCCCGTTTCTTGGACAATTAATTTATCTAAATTGCGAAGTAAAGAACTACCCCCGCTTAAAACCATTCCTTGATCCATAATATCAGCCGAAAGTTCAGCTGGAGTTTTCTGTAAAACATTTTTAATCGTCTGAATAATTTCTGATAACTGTTCACTTATGGCTTCATTAATTTCATAACTATTGACCTTAATCATTTTAGGCAAACCATCAACCAAATCTCGACCTTTTATTTCTATTTCTTCTTTTTCCTCATCTGAAACCAAAGCACTGCCAATAGTAATTTTAATTTCCTCAGCTGTTCTTTCGCCTATCGCTAAATTATGCTTCTTTCTTATATACTCAGCAATAGCTTGATCCAATTTATTGCCGCCTACCCTGACCGAATCACAAGCGACAATTCCACCCAAAGAAATTACAGCAATTTCAGCTGTTCCTCCGCCAATATCAACAATCATATGCCCAGAAGGAACATTAATAGGTATTCCTGCGCCGATAGCGGCCAAAACAGGCTCTTTTATAACATAAGCCGCTTTGGCTCCAGCTTTCATAGTTGCATCAATTACAGCCCGCCGTTCAGTAGAAGTAATTCCGGCCGGCACTGCTACCATAACTTCAGGCTTAACAAACTGAAATCTACCAATGGATTTATTTATAAAATACCGAAGCATGGCTTCAGTTATTCTGTAATCAGCGATAACGCCATCTTTCATTGGACGCGAAGCAATAATTGTGTCAGGAGTTCTACCCAACATTTCTCTTGCCTGACTACCTACCGCTAAAATTTGATTATCCAAAACAGAAACTGCCACTACAGTGGGTTCATTAATAATCACTCCCTTTTTAGGAATATAAACTAATGTATTCGCCGTGCCTAAATCTATGCCGATTTTTTTTACAAACATAAAAATAAAAATTAATCTTTAATCCTTTTGATATCTGCACCTATCTTAACTAACCTCTCCTCTATTTTTTCATAACCTCTGTCAATTTGGTAAATATTGTCAATTATAGATTCCCCTCGGGCAACCAAAGCTGCTATAATTAATGCCATTCCGGCTCTGATATCAGGACTAACCAACTTTCGACCATACAAAGGTGTTGGCCCATTAACAATTACCCTATGTGGATCACACATAATAATTTTAGCACCCATTTGGTTTAGGATATCCGTATAGAAAAGCCTGCCTTCAAAGATAGTTTCATGTATCAAAGACATTCCCTCGGCTTGAGTCATTAAAACTGTAAAAGGAGGTTGTAAGTCAGTGGCAAAACCGGGATATTCATGAGTTTTCAAATTAACTGCTTTCAATTTGGAAGAAGGCCTAATTTCAACAAAATCTGACCCTAATCGAAAATCAACCCCTACTTTATTAAGAAGATACCAAAAAACTTCTAGATGGCTAGGTTCAATATTACTAATCTTTACCCTGCTGTTAGTCGCTGCCGCCAGTATGATTAAACTGCCTGCTTCTACTCTGTCAGGAATTACCTTAAACGAACCGCCGGATAAAAAATTCCTTACTCCTTCTATTTC
>CAYZRO010000053.1:0-3512 GCA_964480905.1 uncultured Candidatus Saccharibacteria bacterium | reverse complement strand
AAAGGATTGACAAATTATTTTGTAGTGATATAATGGGCTGTTCAAGAGGAAAAGATATTTTTCGTCTTGGATGAAAGCTGTTCTTTGAAAAGTGCTTAAAAAATAAGGAAAGGAGAAAAACTCGGATAGCCCAGTTTGTTTATTAAAAAATATCTGATAGATAAACTGGGCTGTCTGAGTGGAATATGACTTAGATACTTCGCCCATCTTGATTTAAAAATTTAGGAGGCGAAAAGAAAAAATGAATGAAAAAGCTGTTTGTGCGGTAATGTTGGGAGTAATTGTGATAGGCGTAGGATATTTCGGTGGCCTAGTGGGCATGAAATTCGTGAGATGTCCAGAGTATGCCACAGGTCCAGCAGTAACAGTAAATTCAATGCCAACGACGGTAACAACAACGCCAACTCCTGTAGCAGTAATAGTTAAGTCAAGAAACGAGACAGTTCAGTCAGTAATGAATACAACATTAGAAACAGACAGCGAACCAGAGCCAGAAATTATTACAGCAAAAGACATCGGGTTTGTAGTGACAACATTATACTACGAAAGACCATTTCTGCATTTAAGAGCAGAAAGTGAAGTGCCTCGCGAGACAATATTCATTAAAATCACAGAGATTAACGATATGCGAGATCTGGACAGAGGCGGTATTGGCGTTATTACAGACACAAATGGAATGATATTTCTGGATAATCAGTTCCAACAGGTAAAAGACGGAAACAGACTGAGATTAGAATTTTTCTATAAAGGGAACAAAATTGCAAGCGCTACTTCTGCTTATGTAGAAGAAGGAAAGGCCGGTTTTGCGCCAGTACTGTTGACTACGAAGGATCTGAGTAAATGGCAAATACGAATAATTTCTCAAAAATATTACGATATGTGGTTGACTTTTGATGGGGAGACGAATATCCCCGATGATCAGACAATTATCGCAAAGATTGACCGTGTTGTTAATGATTATCCAATAAGAGAAATAAGAGATGTCGGTTGCGCCCAGCATATCAAGATAATGCCCGACTGTCACGGAGAAATAAATATTGGAAAAGAAAGGCGAAACAGTATATCAGTGCCGTTAGGAGAAGGTCATTATAAGATAATGATCAGTTATGAAGACAGAGAATATATTCTTGGATTTGAAGTAATCAAGGAGCAAATCAGTGAAGACAAATCAGTATTTAAAGGAATTCACTGGATTAAGAATATCTATGTGCCTGCTTAGTTAGGGCAGAAACTCAAAGAAACTCCGAATGGAAAGGCAAAAAAGAGAGATCATTATGGAGATAATCAGAAAATCAGCGATAGAATATAAAAACAAAAAATTAAAGGAAGAAAATTTTTCTTTCTCCTTTCTCAATAAATAAATTTTAGGGCAATGAGAGTTGAATTACTTATTTTCAACTTTTTATCCCTCATCACTTTTGGAACAAAAGTGTGTGGGACTTGCCCTCTTTTTTTATTTCTATTTCTTTCTTTTTTTCTAGTGAAATTGTCTAAAGACAGCTCAATTTTAAAAAAGGAAAATATAAAAAACCGATTATCACAATCTATTTTTTATGGGTGAGAACTGTCTTAAGCAATCGTTACATCTCAACATAAGCCTTCTTAATTCCATCTTCCATTTTTAATCCCAATCTTGACACGACCTCTTTTATTTTTTCTTTCGCTTCTTTGTCTGTAGTTCTTACTTCTATAAAATTGCCAATTTCAATTTCTTCGCCATTTTCTATTTTAGAAACAGAATCAAGAGAAAACACAATTCCGTTTAATTGATAAAGTATTCTGTTTTTTTTAATTATTTTCATCTCGTCTCCATAAAAAGGCAAAAATTTATCTTTTATTTTTTTGTTTATTTTAAATTCAAACTTAGGCCTTTCTCTAAATTCTGATTCAGGATTTTTGGGTCCCTTGTAGGTTAATATTACGTCTTCTCCTTCTTCTCTAATTCTCATAATCTCTTCCGTTTCTGCTAAATTTCTATCTCTGGGATTATAATAATAATCAATTTGTTCTGTAGAACTTAATTTTTCCGCACCAATTTTTCTTAAAACTTCACTATCTATACTGCCTTCAAATTTCATTTGAAGTTCATGTATACCTGATCTTTCTGCTTCTATCTCGGCTTTGTATTCATTGCTAATAATAAAGTCAGCGTTTTTCTTGGTAGCTTCAATATATTTTTCATGCATTGGTTCAACAATTTCTGCAAAATAGTCTATAATATCATCTGGTCTTTGTTTTCTTTCTACAACATCGCGCAATAGTCTTCGGACCATTCTGCCGTGAGTGCCAATATCAACAAATGCTTTGACATCGCCTAATTCTTTTAATTTATTATGTAAGGCAAATAATCCTTCTACAATAATAATTTTTCGCGGTTGCAATTCGCCAATAGTTTCTGGAGGGTTATCGCCAAAATCATATTTTAATTCTGGAACCGATTTACCTTCTTTTAATTGTTGAAGGTGCCTTTTATACAAATCAATGTCTATTGCTTCCGGCTGGTCAAAATTTAAGCCATTTTCTTTCACATATTTGCCGCCGTGATAATAATTATCCATTGAAAAAATAATAGCGTCTTCTCCGAATTCTTTTTTTACTTGCTCGGCAACTTTGCTTGTTTTGCCTGAAGCCGATCCTCCTGCTACTTCGACAATAATTGTTCCTTCTATTTGAGCCATTTTTTCTTTAATTTTTTCTATTAATTTTCCAACTCCTTCCTCAAGTTCATATTTAGGAATATCTAAATTTTCTTCACTTTCTTGTAAACTAACAATATTTTCTTGATTTTTTTCCTTCTTGGGAAGCCCATGCAGAGCCAAACTTTGATTCTTATACCATTCATTACTTGTAAGCTCTTCACCGAACCAGTCTGGCGGCGTAAAATTTTCACTGTCTTCTTTGCTTTTAAATTCTACTTCTGCTGTAAAAAGTCCCTTTAAATCATTTTTAAAAATATCCAGATCTATGATCACTTCTTTTTTTGTACCTTGTGCATTTTGATATTGAAAAGGTATTTTATATCGCGTTTTTTCTATTCCTTGCCCGGTTTTTCCTTTCCAAAGATCACGGAATATTTCTTCGGGAATTTCTATTTCTGGCGATTCAAACCTTACTTCTCCGCTGCCACTCTTTGTTTGTTGATAATATCTTTCTTTTCCACCTTCTTTCTCTTTTCGAATTCTTATCTCTGTTCCGTTTTTAGTAATAGTTACATATCCTTGCTTAATATCTTTGTGTGGAAATTTTTCTAAATTCTCAGGAAGAACTTTAACCCGAAATTTCCTTTCTATCTCTAAATTTTTCTGTTCCGGATCTATCTCTGATTCAAAACTTTTTTCAGTTTTTGTTTCTTCTTCAAATGTTTCCATAATATTTTAGTTAGAAAATAAAAAATTTATCCAAATGCTTGTCTGAATATTTTTAGTTTAACTTAGAACAATAAACTTGTCAATCACCATTTGTCAACAACCTCTGACAACAAACCAATATAAAATAATGGCTATAGATAGCCA
>CAYZRO010000052.1:0-3878 GCA_964480905.1 uncultured Candidatus Saccharibacteria bacterium | reverse complement strand
GTTTTGCCGCCTGTTTTATAGTTAAATATCTCATATCTTTATTAAAGTTTATTAATCTTATTTTTAATTTTTATTAATGTTTATAAAAGTTATACAAACTTCCTTTTCCCTTTTATTTTTTTATTTTACTATATATTCAATATAAAAACAATATTCTAAAAATCTCAAATTTACTTTAAATCCAACTACAACTATATCCTAAAATCAAAAATCTGTTAACACTTTTAATGTCTCTTGAGCAGTTTTGAACCAAGAAAATTTTTGAACTAGTCTAATGCTTCTTCTTTTAAATCTTAGTCTCATTTTTTGATCAGTCAATAATATTTTCATTGCATCTACTAATTCATCAATATTCCATGGATCCACCATCAACGCATTATCCCCTATTACCTCTGGCAAAGAAGAAACACAAGAGGTAACAGTCGGCACACCGCAAGCCATTGCTTCTAAAGGAGGAAAACCAAATCCTTCAAAAAAAGAAGGATAAACGAATAAATCGGCAAGATTATATAAATATACTTTATCTTCTTCGTCTACAAAACCGGTAAAGAATATCTCAGAAAAATATTTAGATTTTTTAACTTCTTTAAAAATTTCCTCATAAAGCCATCCTTTAGCCCCAGCAATAACTAATTTTAAATCCTTAAACCCCAAGTTCTTAAGGCAATAAAAAGCCCTAATTAATCCTAAAATATTTTTTCTCGGCTCAATAGTACCGAAATAAAGGATAAATTTAGAGGGTAATCCATATTTCTTTTTGACTGTCCTTAATCGCTCATCTCTAAAATTCACTTTGCGAAACTGATTATTGATCCCAGAATAAATAACATAAATTTTTTCTGGGGAAATGTTATAAAAATCTATTAAATCTTGTTTAGTGGAATTAGAAACAGCAATAATCTTGTCTGACCGCTCAGCTTGCTTTTTAGGCGACATAGAGAAATGCCAAAAGCGATGTCGATAAGAAAAAAAATCAGGATAATGGCAAAAAGATAAATCATGGAATGTCGTCACATGATAACACTTCTTAGACAAACTTGCCCAAATAAAATGCGGACTGAAAAAAACATCTACTCCCCCCAAAAGTTCGTCTATTTTTGGCCTGCCAGAAAATCGATTCATCAGATTTAAAAAACGATTGGGATAGTTAAAGGAATACAATCTAACATTAGGCAATTTTGTCCAATCAAAATTAAAATTGACTTTTTGATAAGCATTATAAAAAAGTTTCCAGTTTATATGTGGCGATAAAGGCAATAAATGGTTTAATAAATTAACTGTATATTCTTCTACGCCTGTATGACTGCCACGAGTTAATAGTCTAATATCAACGCCAATATCCATTTTATTTAATTTTTATTACTAACATTATGATTGTTAAAATTGACTTCAATGAATTCTTTAATTCTTTTTTTAAATCTTTCTTTATCAAATTTCAAAGCTTCCTGGCGAATTAATGATGACTGGAATTTCATCTTTTGAAAATAACGCACAGCCTCTATCAAAGATTGAACACTCTGCTTGTCAAAAAAAATGCCAGTCTTTCCTTCCTTAATTGTCTCAACAGCTCCCCCGCCTCGATAAGCAATCACCGGCCGTCCTGATGCCATAGCTTCTAAAGCGACTATACCGAAATCTTCTTCTTGGGGAAAAATTAATGCCTGACAATGAGCATAATATTCTCTTAATTTATCATCTGACACCAAACCGACAAATTCTATATTAGTTTTTGCTATCTTTTTTAAATAGCTTGCCTGCGGACCGTCTCCAATAATTTTTAAAGGAAGTTTTAAAGCGTTAAAAGAATTAATAATCAAATCAAATCTTTTATATGGCAAAAATCTTCCTACGGCTAAGAAATAATCATCAATTTTTTCAGAAATATAAAATAAATTAGTTTTCACTGGCGGAGGAATAATTTCTACCTCTCGGCCATAATATTTTTTAATTCTCTGAGCAACAAAATAAGAATTGGCAATGAACTTATCTACCCGATCTGCTGCTTGCCGATCCCATAAACGAATATAATTTATAAGCGGCGGAATAAAAATCTTAAAAATCGAAGGATAACCGAATTCGTTTATATATTTATGAGAATCATCCCAGGCATAACGGGTAGGGGTGTGACAATAACAGATATGGAATGTCTGCGGTTTTAAAATGACTCCTTTAGCATAACTAGCTGAATCTGAAAGAACCAAATCGTATTTTGATAAATCAAATTGCTCAATAGCTAAAGGCATCAAAAATAAAAAAGGACGGTGGTGGTTTTTTATAAAAGGCAACTTTTGAAGAAATGAAGTTTTAATACGGCATTTCTCAAAAGCATAGCCGGTTCTTTTTTTATCATAAATTAAAGTATAAATTGGCGCTCGAGGAAAAATCTCTACAAAAGCTTCCAATACTCTCTCTGCCCCTCCATACTGATTAAGATAATCATGAACCAAAGCTACCCTCATATATTGTTATCTCAACAAGCTGATGTATCAATGAAAAGAATAAAAAGAGTTTTGATAAAAATTTTAAAATCCAATAATAGCGACCAATGCTCTATATAATAAATATCTAATTTCGCCTCTTCTTCAAAAGGCAAATCCGAACTTCCATTAATCTGCGCCAACCCTGTCATTCCCGGCTTTATCGCTAAAAGCTTACGATGATGTTTTTTATATCTTGATACTTCATCTGGTTGGTGAGGACGCGGACCGATTAAACTCATCTCGCCCTTTAATACATTTATTAACTGAGGCAATTCATCTATCCGATATTTTCTCAAAATACGACCGAAACGCGTCACCCGAGGATCATTTTTCATTTTAAACAAAGGGCCGTCTTTCCTTTCATTAAACCGCCAAAGATACTTCTTTAACTCTTCCGCATTCTTAACCATCGAACGGAATTTATAAATATAAAAAACCTTCCCTTGGCTGATACGTTTTAATCGAACAAAAACAGGACCATCTGAATCCCATTTAATTAAAAAAGCAATAATAAGAAAGAATGGAAAAAGTATAAACAACCCAATAAAAGAAAAAAGTACATCTATAGCCCTCTTAATTATCCTTCCCCATCCGTCCAATGAAGTCCTTTTCAATTCTATTAAAGGAATGCCTCTGCTAAATACATCTACGCCAATGTTAGTAGTTAATGACTGAAAAAGATTAGGAACGAATTTAAATCCCAAATGACAATCATTACAAACATCTATTAAATTTAAAATTTCCTCTCTTGGATAATTAGGATCTGCTAAAATAACTTCATCAATGCCAGGATTGCCCACAGCTGATTTTACCTCTGAAATGTTAGGCCGAGACAAATGCTTAACAATCTGATAGCCTGCTTCAGGCTGACTTTGGATTTCTTTTATTATTTTCTGACTAATACTATCGGTGCCAATAACTAAAATTTTGTGAATGCCAAATTGATATTTCTTAATCAAAAAACGCTGTAACTGCCTGATTAAAATACGGCCGAATATTACATAAAAAATAGAAAGAACCCATGCTGTCAATAAAATAAACCGAGAATCAAACCATTCGCGACTAATAAATATATAAATAATTACACCCATTATTCCGGCACAAGAACTAATCACTACTTGAAAAAATTCCTGTAATAACTTATGGGCGCTTTTTAGTTTATAAAGACCGGCTAAAGCGAAAATACACAACCAAAAGATGCTAACGACAATAGAAAGTTCAATATATCTTTCTAAAGGCAAATTCTGACTGAAAAGAACTGGTCTATATTCAGCTATCCAAGCGATACGAATATAATAAGCTGTCAAAGCTGCTAGATTCAGCATTATAAAATCTATTGGAATTAAAATAACGCTAAAAATAGCTTCTGATTTTCTCATAATAAATGCTTGTAATGAT
>CAYZRO010000051.1:3735-4031 GCA_964480905.1 uncultured Candidatus Saccharibacteria bacterium | reverse complement strand
TCCTCAACTATCTTTTTAATTTCTTTATTATTTATTTTAGCTTTCTCAGACTGAAACTTATGTCTAAACATAGGACAATAAGGTTGATATAAACACCAATCACAAAGAGCATTAGGAGTAGGACCAAAATCTGAATGGCTAATACTTTGAATAATTTCTAAAATACGATTTTGAGTTTCTGACAACTCTTTTGCTGATCTAAAAGTAGAAAGTTTTTCGCCATGCTTTAAATAATAAAGGCTTAACTTTACAGGAACAGATTTCTCACGTAAAAAAGGCCAGCGATTGACTAAACC
>CAYZRO010000051.1:0-3725 GCA_964480905.1 uncultured Candidatus Saccharibacteria bacterium | reverse complement strand
CTAACCAAGATGATAAACAGAAAGTTGTAAATTCTCATTAACGATTTTTTGCGAAGGCATTTTTTTTGTCGTCTTATAATCAATAATTTCAAAACTCCCATCAGGTAGTTTATCTATTCTGTCTATCTTGCCGGTTATTAAATGGACTTCAGAACCCTCTTCTATCGGCGCTTCAAATCTTGATTCTAAATCAACGATATTGAAATTTATTGAATAATTCTTGGCATAATAGTCTTTCAACATTTTTATCCCTTGCTGAAAAATAGCTGCTTCTTCATCAGGATTGTCAAAAACATCAAAATTCCAATTTTGAGTATAAAATTTTAACAATTCTTCTTCAGTAGGGGGCAAAGGACGCGCCGGATCATGAAACATTCTTAAAGTTTCATGAATAAGAGTACCAAAAACAGCCTCTTTTGAAGGAGGCACTTTAATTTTATCAATATATTGAAGTTTATATTTTAATGGACATTGTTGAAATGTCTCAAGGGCTGAATATGAAATACGCATATTTGTAAATTCTACCAAAAATAAATAGAAAAATAAAGCTTATTCCTGTAAAGGATGGTATTTTCGATGAATTTTTTCAGCATAACGATCTGAAGCATGGACATAACGAGTAGTTGTCTCTAAAGATTCATGACCTAAAAGAATTTGAATAGCGGCTGGATTAGCTCCTTGTTCGGCTAAATAAGTAGCGAAAGCATGTCTAATCGAATGAGCAGAAAGAGGAATATTCAAACCTAAAAGTTCACGGTATTTTTTTATTTTTTCTTGTAAATAATTTGTTGAAATTTTCTTATTCTTATTTGTAATATTTTTTCCACGATAGGGGATAAATAAATATGGTGAAGTATCAATGCCTCTAAAAGTTAAATATTTTTTTATGTGAGTCTGGGCTCGAGGTGTTAAATAAACAAATCTTTCTTTTTTGCCTTTACCTCTAATAAAAACTCTCCCTGATTTATCAATTTGAGTTATTTTTAAGTTCACCAATTCGGAAATTCGCATTCCCGTAGAAAATAAAGTTTCTAACATAGCGCGATTGCGCAAAGCAATGATCTTATTTTTTTCAAAACGAGTAGGCGATTCAATTAATTTCACTATTTCCTCAAATTCTGAAACGCGAGGATGCTTTCTTTCTGTTTTCACCAATTTTATCATTTCTGGGGAAACTGGAGTACGATAATCCATATCAATAAGAAATTTCAAATAAGAACGAAGCGATGATAGCATCCGATTAACAGAATAACTGCTTAGTTTTTTTTCTCCCAAATGCTTATTAGCTGTTTTCCGATCACGAGAAACTAAATATGCTTTATAATTAAGAATTGTTTTTTTATCAATATTAGAAAACTCTAACCTCAACTCCTGCAAAAACCCCTCAAAAACTTCTAAATCTCGCTTATAATTATAGATTGTTTCCTCAGAAAAATGATTGGTCTGTAAATTTAATAGAAAATCATCAAAATAGGGAAGTAAATAATCTTTTTTTATTTTGTTTTCTTTATGATTTTTATCCATATTCTATAATACATATAGTTTATATAAAAAAGGGAAATAAATAAATTATATTTAATTATATATTTATAATATTATATTATTTTATCAGATATTTATATATGAGTGTAAGGGATATTATACTCATATAAATATATCTTAATAATAAGCCCTTTTAAAAAGACTTGTCAATTGTATTTAGTTGTGGAAAATTTTTATAAATTTATTATACTCTTCTATTCCCTATTTTTAATCTTGCAAATAAAAAACTTTCAAAATTTTGTCATGCATTGAATTTATCATATTTTTAAATATACGCTTCAACCATTCCCCTATTTTAACTCTTCCCTGCTCTAATTTTTGATTAATTTTGCGACCAATAGCTTTTTCTTTCTTAAGCCATTCTATTTTTATCTTATCTTTTGAGTATTGTATTTTTTCTCGTAACATTAAAGGTATTTGACGAAAAATATAAGAAATTTTCTCTGACTGGTAAATAAAGCCTCCTTGGCCGGCCGCCTGTGTTTGATTATTTAATGAAAATCGACAATAAAGCAGTAAAATAAATAGTGTAGATAACAAAACAATAAAAGTTTTATAAACCTTAATTTTAAACATATTTATTGCAAATAACTCAATGGATTAAGAGTTCCTTCGAAATAATTAAAATAAACTTCATTGCCCCTCAAATAAGTAAAAAATTTGTGGTAAAGGCTTAAATGTAAATGTGAGCCAGTAGCAAAACCTGTCTTTCCTTCGTAACCAATAACCTCACCGGCTTTAACGCTGGCTCCTATAGCAAGGTGTGGTAGTTTAATCAAATGCGCGTATAAACTTACTAAATTTCCCGAATGTAAAATAGCAATCCAATTACCCCATCCTTTATTATATCCCTTAGCTAAAACACTCCCCTGACCAATTGACATTATTTGCGAACCAAAGCCAGCCGTCATATCTATACCATTATGGGGAGCTCCTCCATAACAAGGATTGCCATTACAACCATGCTTTGCGAAATCAGTCATCCCATAGGTTTGAGTTAAAATAAAATTCCTCTCAGGCCAAATAAATAATTTTTGCGGCGGCGGTATTCTTTCTGCTTGAACAAAAATAATAAATTTCTTTTGAGCGGAAATTCTTGCTTCCATTTCTCTAATTTCCTGCATCAAAATAGCTTTTTGACTATTGATTTTTGCTAAAAGAGATTGATACTTCTTCTCTTCTCCTTGGGTTTTTCTTAATAAATAAATTTTATATTCCTTTTGAGAATCTAAAGCGCCCTGCTGAACCGATAAATTATTTTTAAATTGCTTTAAGTTTAATTTTTTATTTTCTATTTCTTTTTTCTCACTCTCTAATTCAGATTTCAAAAATTTAATTCTTTCTAATTTTTCTTGGATACGACCCTGTAATAATTGGATATATTCTATATGATTTAAAAGATCTGAAAAATTATTGTAGTTCAAAATTAAATCTAATGTATTAATTTTATCATACTCATCAATTGCTCGAATTATTTCAGCCAAATATTTCTTCTGCTCTTTAATCTCCTGATTTTTCTGGTAAATACTGCCTTGTAATTCCTCTATTTTTAAATTGCTTTGATAAATTTTATTTTGAATTAAATTAATTTTCGTTTTTAATTTTTTAATTTCCATTTCTAAAATAGCTAATTTATTTTTCAAGCTCTTAGCTTCTTTTTGTCTAACAAAAATAGATTCTTGATATTCCTTCGCCTGCTGCTCCAATTTTTCAATTAGCTGCTGCTTTTCCATTATCTGCTTTCGCAGATCTTCAACAGAATCAGCCTTTGCCTGATTATTTAGAAATATAGAAATAACTAAAATAATTGCAATAACCAATCCTTTCATATTTATCATTATATCACAAGCTCATAACAAAAAAGACCAAATTATCTAAATATTCTTATTTAGTCTTCTTTCTAACTAATGAAAATTCTTTTTGCTTAAACTAACTTAATAAATTTATAGCCGAATTTATCCTTTCTAAGGTTTTTTCTTTACCTAAAATTTCAGCTACTTCAAAAGGACTGGGAGAAAATTTCTGACCTGTTAAAGACACTCGCAAGGGCCAAAGTAATTCTCCTCTGTTTTTCATCTTTTCAGCCTCTAAAAGCAAAATGCCTTGAAGCTTTCCTTGGCTAAATTCTTTATCAGTAAGCTTCTCTAATATTTCTTTGGATCTTATAAGGCTTTGTTTTACCT
>CAYZRO010000050.1:0-4106 GCA_964480905.1 uncultured Candidatus Saccharibacteria bacterium | reverse complement strand
AAGAAATTTGCCCAGATAATAATTGCCAGCAGTTTATTTCAGGCATTTTTGGCTATAAGTCAGTTTGTTCAACAGAGCGATCTTGGTTTGCATAATTTTGAAACAGGGCCTTTAAAGACATCTATTCCGGGGGTAGCGGAAATTATATCCCGTAGTGTAATTATTTTAAGGCCTTATGGCACTTTTCCGCATCCCAATCTTTTAGCAATTTTTCTTTTTTTTGCCATTATTTGTCTATATTATTTGATTTTTAAATCAGCCTCGGTCGGGAATCAGATTAAAACAATTAATCAGACGCTTATTTTAATTGTTTTTGCCGTTTTAATTTTTTCTCTTTTTTTGTCATTTTCTCGAATAGTTATTTTTATTTGTTCATTGACAAGTTTTTTATTTTTTGCGATGTTTTTCAGAAAACGCTTTAATCATTTTAATAAAGAATTATTAATTGTTTTATTTTTTGTCTATTTAATAATTTTTATCAGTTTATGGCCTGAATTATCTTCACGATTTCTTTTCATTAATGGCTTTTTAAAAGATCAGTCAATTAATTTACGTGTTTTCTATAATCAGACTGCTTTTTCAATAATAAAAAGTCATCCCTTTTTAGGAATTGGTTATGGCAATTTTGTTGCTGAGTTATCTTTGACAAAAAATCTTCCTTTTTGGGCTTTACAACCGGTTCATAATATCTATTTGCTTTTAGCCAGCGAAACCGGTTTGTTGGGATTGATGTCTTTTTTGCTTTTTATTTCGTTAATACTTTGTGTTTATTTGAAAAAAAAGAATAAAAGCATTGAAAACTATATAGCGATTTTTTTGTTGGGCAGCTTTCTCTTTTTTGGCATTTTTGATCATTATTTTTTGACTTTACAACAAGGTCGATTACTTTTTTGTTTTATTTTAAGTTTAATTTTTTTCAATAATAACGAAGAATAATTTGTGACTTGCTTTATTATTTTGATATCGCGCCGTTTTTTGATTATATGTTATAATAAAACTTATGAAATTAGAGATTAAAATTTATCCGGCTAAGGTTTTGAGACAAAAAGCAAGACCTGTGGAGAAGATTACTTCGGAAGTTCAGGATATTATTCATCAAATGATAAAATTAATGAAGAAGCATGACGGCGTTGGCTTGGCAGCTAATCAGGTTGGTGTATTAAAACAAATTATTGTTATTATGACTGGTTCTGGGCCATTGGCTTTGATTAATCCAGAAATTATTTTTCGGCAGGGAGAAAGAGAGGAAGAAGAAGGTTGTTTGAGTTTGCCGGGAGTGATTGTCAGAGTGAAAAGAGCCGAAGAGATAAAAGTTAGAGCTTTGGACAAAAAAGGAATGGAAATTGTTTTACAAGCCAATGGTTTGCCGGCTAGAGCAATTCAGCATGAAATTGATCATTTGCAGGGCAAATTAATTATTGATTATCTTAATTTTTGGCAAAAAAGAAAGATAAAATTAGCTGTTAGAGATGAGTGAATAAGCCTTTATTGAAAATTTTTGATTTCTTGACTATATTAGAAAATTTATGTAAAATTTAAAAGCAAACCAGAAATGCCTTTCTGTGCTGCAAATAATATTGAAGTAATATTGAAGCAGAGGAAGGTATGTTGGTTTTCAATTTTAAAATATGATTGAAAAAGATATTACAGAATCAGTTCAGAAAATTACTCCGGCTGTTGTTAGTATTGTTATTACTAAAGATTTGCCCAAGATAAAGCAATATTTATTTTTTCCTTACGGATTCGATAGCGGTTGGGCTATTCCTCAATACCGTCAAGAAGGTTTTCAAAAAGTTAAAGTGGGTGGTGGCAGTGGTTTTATTGTTTCTTCAGACGGCTTAATTTTGACTAACCGGCATGTTGTTGCTGATGAACAGGCGAATTATACTGTAGTTACTAGCAATGATAAGAAGTATGAGGCAAAAGTGGTAGCACGTGATCCGATTAATGATGTGGCTATTTTAAAAATAAATGCTAAAAATCTGCCTACTTTAGAATTAGGCGATGCCACAAAGTTAAAGCTTGGCCAGCCAGTTATTGCTGTGGGTAATGCTTTGGGTCAATTTAGAAATACGGTTTCCACAGGAGTAATTTCTGGTTTAAGTCGCTATATTAGCGCAACTACTGGTTTAGGTGGTCAAAAACAAGAACTGAGAGGATTAATTCAGACAGACGCCGCGATTAATTTCGGAAACTCTGGCGGCCCTTTAGTTGATTTAGAAGGTAAAGTAATTGGTATTAATGCGGCGATTGTTTTTGGCGCTCAAAATATAGGATTTGCTATTCCTGTTAACGCTGCCAAAAAAGCGCTTGAGGATGTCAAAAAGCACGGACGCATTATTACCCCTTCTTTGGGCGTTCGGTATATTTTGTTAAATAAGGATTTACAAGAGCAGGAAAATTTGCCAGTTAACTATGGAGCTTTAATTGTTCCTGAATACGCTGCCGGAGGCGGAGGAATTGTTCCTGGTAGTCCGGCTGACAAAGCTGGCTTACAGGAATACGATATTATTTTGGAATTTAATGGAATTAAAGTTGATAATAAAAATCCTTTGGTTGATTTAATACAGCGTTGTCGAGTAGGCGAGGAGGTCAAATTAAAAGTTTTAAGAGATGACCAGAAGATTATTCTTAAAGCTGTTTTAGAAGAAAGAAAATAAAAAAATATGCCTATTTATGAGTTTCAATGTCAAAAATGCGGTTATAAGTTTGAGCAATTAGTTCTTGGTCATGAAAAGCCACGTTGCCCAAAATGTCAGAGTTTGCGATTAAAAAAATTTTTTTCTGCGCCTAGTCGAGTTGGCAAAGAAAATAGTAAAATCAGTTCGGGCTGTAATGGTAATACTTGTCCGATTTGTCATTTAAAATAGATAGTAGAGATTTTGAACTTGCTTTTCATTAATAGTTAAATTTTCCATGCTACAAGTGAGAAGAGTGAGATGGAACGAGCTTTTCTTTGCGCCAAAAACCTAAAAGTCAATTATAGTCGCAATTACTGAATGATACTTGTTGAATCTATTTTGAGCAGAACCCCCCAGCGGCGAGCCGCTGGGGGGTTCCCTGCCTTGCCGGCAGGCAGGTGCGCCCGTTAGGGCGCAGATTGTCTTATTTGGTCGGAGTGCCGGGAGTCGAACCCGGACTACACCCTCCCGAAGGGTGCGTACTGCCATTATACTACACTCCGAGAGTTATTTTATCCAATATTTTTCTTTTATTTTTAAATCTTCTTCTTCTTTTTTTTCTTCTATTTTTCTTCTGGCTTTTTTTCGTAGTTCTTCAAGATTTTCTTTGTTTAATTCTTTGATGCGTTTAATAAGATATTTTTTGTTGTTTTTTTGGGGGTCGTTAATAACTTCTGCCAAGAGTGCTTCAAGGATAGCTCCTATTTTAGGCCCCGGCTTGATTTTTAGCTCTCGTATGATATCATTTCCATTAATTTTTAGCATTTTGACAGAAATAGGGTCATGCGACACTTTTTCTAAAAGATATTCTATTTCCCTTAATCTATAAGGTCGGGCTTTCGGCCGTCCCATACCTAAGCGGTCTGCTATTCTTAAGTTGATTAAGTCAGGAATATTTTCTAAACCAACTCTTCTGATAAGCCGGCGGGCTCCACTTTCAGTTAATTTGTCAGGATCTGAAACAAACATATGATTGCGTATCAGGATTGCTACCTTGTTTATTATTTTTTTAGGAAATTTTAGCCGTTCAAGAATTCTAATAGATATTTTTGCTCCTATATAGTCATGATTGTAAAAATGAGCATCTGGCCCTTCTCCTTGTTTGGTTTCTGGTTTGGCGATGTCATGCAGAAGAGCGGCTAATCTAACCGTAAGATTAAATTTTTGTTGAGCGGCTGCTTGAAGCGAACGAATTGAATGTTCGTAAACATCATAGATATGGCTTTTGTTTTGACTAACTCCCACTCCTTTTTCTAATTCCGGAATAATGTATTGCAAGAGATGGCATTTTCTAAGTAGTTCAATGCCTTGTTGTGGTTTTTGACTCATAATAATTTTTTTAAATTCATCTTGTATTCTTTCTTTGGCAATAGCCTGCAATAATCCGGCATTTTTGATAATTGCTTCAAACGTTTTTGGCTCAAT
>CAYZRO010000049.1:0-4278 GCA_964480905.1 uncultured Candidatus Saccharibacteria bacterium | reverse complement strand
TTTTAAGTTCAGCGTGAATCTCTAATCCAATTATTGGCTTAAACATATTATTGCAACAAAATTAAAAAATAGTTTAGATTAAACAAACAAGCTTTTTCAATTTCGGAAAACTATAAACTTATAAATAAGAACAAAATTTTCTCTCAGAATTCTCTCCTGTTTTGTTATTCAAAATAAATTATAACAAAAAGAGCCCTCTAATACAATTAAATCTCCATAACAAAGGCTCTTTTCTTATTGATTTCTCAGCATAAAAATGTAACAAGCTCCTGAGTAAATCCACGTGAGGCATTTAAATTTATGCTATACAAGAATGTTTTAAAACTAACTTATAGCTCTTTTTCCTTATCCTTCTTTTTTATCTTCCTCAATAATAATGCCCATTGATTTTGCTGTACCTTCTATAATTTTCATTGCCGCCTCAATACTATCGGCATTCAAATCAGGCATCTTCTTCTCAGCAATTTTTTTAAGTTGATCGCGTGTGACCCGTCCAACTTTATCCTTATGCGGCTGCCCAGAACCTTTCTCGATGCCAACCGCCTTCCTTAATAAGTCAGAAGCTGGCGGCGTTTTTAATTCCAAATCAAAAGTTCTATCCTCGTAAACAATAATTTTTACAGGAATAACATCGCCCTTTTTGTCTTTAGTGGCTTCATTGAATTTATTACAGAAATCCTGAATATTCAGCCCATGTTGGCCCAAAGCCGGGCCAACTGGCGGCGCTGGGTTGGCTTGTCCAGCTGGAATTTGCAATTTTATAATTGTTTTTATCGGTTTCACTGATTAATTGCCCTAAATCTAATCGGCTTAGCGTCTTTATCGTAAAATCCAACTAGATTTAGTAAAAATTATATTACAATTTTTTAATCTGTAAAAAATCTAACTCAACAGGCGTCTCTCGACCAAACATTGAAACTAAAACTTTTACTCTTCCTCTTTCTTCGTCTATCTCACTAATCTTTCCATCAAAATCTTTAAAAGGTCCGTCAATAATTCTAACAGTATCACCGACTGCTACATCTATTTTAAATTTAGGTTCTTTCACGCCCATTTTTTTCATCAAAACATTTACTTCCTCAGAAGAAAGAGGTACAGGCACTGTTCCCGAACCGACGAAACCGGTAACCCGTGGAGTATTTCTAACCACATACCAGGAATCATCAGTAACAATCATTTCCACTAAAACATATCCAGGATAAATTTTCTCTTCAACAATTTTCCTTTTGCCATTTTTTATTTTTATCTTTTTCTCGGTTGGAACTATAACATTAAAAATCTTATCTTCCATCCCTAATGATTCAATACGCTGTTTTAGATTACGAGCCACAGCTTCTTCGTATCCTGAATAAGTATGAATAGCGTACCAGTGACGACCTTGAGAAATTTGTTTAGGCATAAATAAAATAATTGTGCATTAATCTAATAATTTTTATCAAACTACCTGCATTTAAAAAACAAATTTTTCCAACAACCAAGTAAAAATATAGTCCAGACCGCCCAAAAAAATTGCCACGCCAAGAGAAATGCCGATAACAATCAAAGTATATTTTACCGTCTGTTGACGAGTCGGCCATGTCACTTTTTTCATTTCAACTTTTACTTCCTTTAGAAACTGAACAATCTTAAAGAAAAATTTCATAAGTCATCAATAAAAGGTTTATAAAATGGCCCGCTGGGCCTTATTTTTATTATTAACATCCCAGACTTAAATGTCAAGATTCTTTACCTTTTTAGCATGCGTCTGAATAAATCTTTTACGAGGAGCAACTTCATTGCCCATTAAAATATCAAAAGTTTTATCAGCCTCTTCCGCATTTTCAATAGTCACCCTCTTCATAATTCTAGTTTCCGGATTCATTGTTGTCTCCCAGAGTTGCTCTGGATTCATTTCTCCTAAACCTTTATACCGCTGAATAGTTATCCCACTGCTTTTAATATCGGTATCAATGGATTCAGAATCGTCTAACTCAATTTCAGCTATTTTTTTACCAGCCTGTTTTACTTTTATTTTTTCTTTCTTAGTGCTGCTTTTGTTACCCGACAAAGATTTAACTATTTTCTCTTTCTCTTCATCACTATAAGCATATCTCACCTCTTTGCCTTTCTGGATCCGATAAAGAGGAGGCTGAGCGATATAAAGATATCCTCTCTCAATAAGAGGAGTAAAATAACGGAAAAACAAAGTCAATAAAAGCGTTCTAATATGCGCTCCATCTACATCAGCATCTGTCATAATAATAATACGATGATAACGCAACTTATCTAAATTAAATTCTTCAGCAATAGCCGTCCCTAAAGCTAAAATTAATGCTCTAATTTCCTTAAATGCCAAAGTCTTATCTAATCTGGCTTTTTCTACATTAAGTATCTTGCCACGAAGAGGCAAGATAGCTTGAAAATTTCTATCACGACCCTGTTTGGCGCTTCCGCCGGCCGAATCGCCCTCAACAATATATAACTCTGATTCTTCAGGATTTCTGCTTGAACAATCTGCCAATTTACCCGGTAAAGTCATACCTTCTAAAAGACCTTTACGAATTACCGTATCTCGAGCCGCTTTAGCCGCTTGTCTAGCTTTTGAAGCCAGGATGCATTTTTCTAAAATAGACTTGGCATCTTGAGGGTGCTTTTCCAAAAATTCTTCTAAAGATTCAGACAAAACTGATTCCACGGCTGTCCTCACCTCGGGATTGCCTAACTTAGCTTTAGTTTGACCTTCAAATTGTGGTTCGCGCAATTTCACGCTAATTACGGCTGTCAATCCCTCTCTCACATCATCGCCTGTCAAATTCTCTTCATTCTCTTTAATAAAATTATTTTTTCGAGCATAAGCATTAAGCACTCTCGTCAAGGCGGCTCTAAATCCTGTCAAATGACTGCCTCCCTCACCAGTATGAATATTATTAGCAAAGCTCATTTCAACCGCTTGAATATCGTTTGTATACTGGAAAGATATTTCTACCACTATACCGTTAATCTCTTTTTCAACATAAAATATTGTCTTCTGTTTAGGGGTTTCATCACGGTTAAGATATTTTACATAGGAAACTATTCCGCCTTCAAAATAAAAACTATATGATTTATATTCATCTTTTTTTCGCAAATCATAAACCGTTATTTTAGTTCCTTTTATTAAATAAGCCTGTTGACGTAAATGATCTATAATTTTCTGATAATTAAATTTTGTTTCTTTAAAAATCTCTGGATCAGGACTAAAAATTACTGTTGTTCCGGTATCATCAATAGAGCACTTACCTATTCTCTTTAGAGTAGTTTTTGGTTTGCCCTTAGAATACTCTTGAGCATAAATTATTCCACCTCTTTTTACTTCAACTTTCATCCATTGAGAAAGCGCATTAACCACTGAAACGCCTACGCCATGCAATCCTCCCGCTATCTTATAAGATTCACCGCCAAATTTGCCTCCTGCGTGAAGAGTACACATTACTGTTTCCAAAGCTGACTTTTTTGTCTGTTTATGTTTTCCAACTGGTATTCCTCTGCCGTTATCTTCAATTTTAACTTGATTATCGGGCAATAAAGAAACTACAATTTCATCGCAAAACCCAGCCAAAGCCTCGTCCAAACTGTTATCTATGACCTCCCAAATTAAATGATGAAGGCCATCAGTGCCTGTAGAACCAATATACATACCCGGCCGGCGACGAACCGGCTCAAGACCTTCTAAAACATAAATATCTTTGGCTTCATAAGAAGTTTTTTGATTGTTCCTTACCATAAATATATTTTTGTTTGTTATTTACGCACCTCCCATCCCCCTTCTTTCTCTAAAATTTCAATAATTTTTTTATGGGTTTTATTAACTTCTTCATCAGTCAAAGTATGGTCATCTGCTTGATAAATAATATGAAATGCTAAACTCTTTCTGCCGTCAGGCAAATTACTCCCTTCATACATATCAAATAAATCTACATCTCTGACTAATGAACCGCCAGCTACATTGATTAAATTAAGCACCTCAGCTACTTTTGTCCCTTGATCGACCAGAATAGCAATATCTCTTACCACTGAAGGATATTTTATAGGGGGAATGTATATCTTTTCTTCAATCGCTAAACGGACAAGCAAATCAAAATCTATTTCAAAAACGGCTAAATGTTGTTTAAGCGCCAAATTTTCTAAAATATCATGCGATATCTCACCTATCCATCCTAAACTCTCTTCACCAATCTTAATTTCCGCTCTTCTGCCTTCTTCAAGAAAAACTATATCTTTTTTTAATTCAAACGGAATCTTAAGATCTTGTAATCCACT
>CAYZRO010000048.1:0-4324 GCA_964480905.1 uncultured Candidatus Saccharibacteria bacterium | reverse complement strand
AAAGAAATATGTTATGTTCTATTTTTCTTTTGTTTTGTTCAGCCAACTTCTCTAAGAAGCATGGTTTTACAAAAGAAAAATAGAACAAAAATATGGAAAGAAACAAACAAGAATTATCCAGCAAGACAAAAAAGGTTAAAATTAAAAACAGATTAAAAAACTTTGTTAAAGTTTTATTACATAATAGCAACAAGCTAAAAACTCTGATTCAGGACGGATTAACTGTTTTAATCTCTGTCTTAATTATCTATGCCATAGCTCAAGCAGGCAGTTTAACGCCTTCAGCTGAACCAGATTCAACAATGCATTCTTTGTCTGACATTGCCGGCTCTGGTTTTGCTACAGCTACTCATTCATTAAAAGCGCTTTATGACAAAATAAACAGCTTAGTAGCAGATATTTGGAACAAACAAACTTCAGAATTAACTACTAGTGGCACTATTGGCAAGTTGCTGGTTGACAATCTAGACACAGCTATCTCTACTCGTTCTTCCCATTCTGCGGCTGATGTTTGGAGTGTTGAAAATAGAACTTTAACTGCTGAAGTTACTCCAAGAGGCCCTGTGGTGGCTATGAGCGCGAGATCCGCGAGTACTTATACTCACGCTGATGCCGCTAAATATTGTTATAATTTATCCGCAGCGGCAGAAGTGGCAATGGATGGGGATACTACAACAGTTTATACTGATTGGCGTTTGCCTACTGTTGAAGAAGCAGCTGTGTTTGAAGGCACAATAACTGATAGTTATGTATGGACTGCCACCATTTATGAGACTACCAGCAGCAACTGGATCATACTGTCACTTTCGGATGGTAATTGGAACAACTTCGCTTGCAGCGGCTACGGTTATGTGCGGTGCGTCCGATAAACAACACTCCTAATTTTTTGATTTTTGAAGTTTGATTTTTGATTCTTGGTCCGCTGGAATTTTAAGCATGCCCTCTAGTAGAATTTACAATTGGTTATGTTTTATAACTATGTTTTACAAAGTATTAATAGGATACATAATTGATTTTAAAAAACGATTAAAAAACATAATAAGGATTGATTACATCTTAAAATAGGCTTCTGTATAAGAAAGCATTCTCGGATTTTCTGCGAATTGAAAAAAAGAAAGCCCAAGTAAAGTACACCATCAGGAAGTTTAAAAATATTAAGCGAGAAAGAAGAGAGAATAATCATTAAAATCCATAGAAAATTAGGATCTAATGAGTTTAACATCTATCATTTCATCAAAGATAATCCTCATTTTAAAGTACATTCTTCTGTTTCTACCATCTATAGAACATTTTTCTACCATCTATAGAACATTAAAAAAGAGATATCCTCTAAATAAGAAAAGAATTGCCAAGATTAAAAGATATGAAAAAGATATCCTGGAGAACAAACTCATTCAAATACTTTTGTTTCAGCTAGAACCTTATTGATTAACAGCAAATAGAGTTCATCTCTTTAAAACAATGCTAAACTAAATATGAATGTATTAGACGACACAAAAATGTGGACCCACCGAGAATCGAACTCGGAACTCAACTATGCGAAAGTTGCGGTATGCCATTTACCTATGGGCCCGTATTTAAACATAATTTAGTTCTAATTGTTTTTCCAAATTATTTATTTTGACTATTGTTTAAAGCTATATCAATAGCTTTCTCAAAGATCTCAACAGGCTGATTGCCGACTATTTTTTGACCATTAATCAAAAAGGTAGGGGTACCAGTAATGCCAGCACCTTGAGCTTCTTGATACCACTTTATAGCTCGAGTTTCATATTTTTTAGAAGTCAGACATTGACTAAATTCCTCATCGTTCAATCCCAACTCTTGAGCAAATTGATTAAGATCCTCTATCTTTTTTATTTCCTTGGCTTTTTCAAAAAGATAGTCTGAATATTCCTTAAACTTACCTTGTTCATTGGCGCAAAGTATTGCTTCACTTAATTCAACTGGAGGAAAACTTCTGAAATAATATCTGACTTTGCCTGAATTTATATATTTCTTTTTTAAAAGAGGCAAAGTTTCCTGATCAAATCTTTTACAATGAGGACAGAAAAAACTTGAATAACCTACAATAGTTACCGGCGCCTCTGCCGAACCAAAAAATGGATCATTTTCTAAATCATTCATAATTTCTTTTATAGCATCTTCTTGGCTTTTATTTTGGTCAGATTGTTGTCCTTTTTCATCTTCTTTTTGAACCTGATGAATGTCAGCAGTTGGTGGCGCCGGTTTTTTATAATGGGTATATAAAATAGCAGCCCCTATTAAACCACCAGCAATAATTAAACTAACAGACAATTGAAAAACATTTTTAGAAGTTTGTAAAGCCATAATTTTTTGTATCTATATAAATTATAAAAATTTATATAACACACATTTTAATTTTATACATAAATCGTATATATTTTGAGAAAAAAATCAACAGTTATCCCCAATTCTTCTTCTTAAGGGCAGTTTGGGCTGCTTTTCTTTGTGCCTCTTGTTTGCTATTGCCCTCTCCTTCAGCCACTTTTTCTTTGCCCAAAAAAACGCCTACCCTAAACTTTCGTGCATGGTCAGGTCCCCACTCTTGAAGAATTTCATAAGTTGGAGTTATGGCTAACCGATCTTGAGCCTCTTCCTGAAACTGACTTTTGGCATCTTTATAAAGTTTGTTCTTAAGAATCCAAGGCAATTTAGAAATAATATGCCGACGGACAAAATTGCTTGCGGCTTTTATTCCTTGATCTAAAAATATCGCGCCGATAATAGCTTCCATTGTATTAGCCAAAATATATTGCCTTCCCCTCCCTTTATCTTTTGCTTCGCCATGGCTTAAAAACAAAAAATCATTAATACCTAAATCACTTGCTATTCTAGAAAGCATTTGAGCGTTAACCAAAGCGGCTCGCCAACTGGTTAACTCTCCTTCCGGATTATCATAATGTAAATAAAGATATTTTGTCACTATTAGCTCTAAAACTGCATCACCAAGAAATTCTAAACGTTCATTATGCGGCAAACGAAAATTAGGGTTCTCATTAAGATAAGAACGATGAGTTAATGCTTGTTGAAGTAATTTTTTATTTTTAAAAAACACTCCTAATTTTTTTTCTAAAATGGAAATATCCTTCATTAATAATAAATAAATAATAAACAGATGATCCGAATTAATCTTTCAGAACATCTGCTTATTACTTACTGATAGTTTTCAATAGCTTTCATTTGCTCAACATAAACTCAATATTATTCGTCTTTGCGAGGTTCGCCAAGTTCACGATAAACCGTGCCCAAAACGCCATTAATAAACTTGCCTGAACTTTCTCCACCAAAAGTCTTTGCTAATTCTATTGCTTCATTAATTGCTACCTTAGGAGGGACTTCTTCTTGATTCTCAAACAATAATTCATACAAACCAAGGCGTAAAACATTTCTATCAACAATATTAATTTGATCCACAGGCCATTCTGGAGCTGATTTTTCAATAATCTTATCCAATTCAGAAAGATGTTTTATCACGCCTTGAACCAAAGAATTAACAAACTTTCTATCATTATCGTCCAAACCCGGCCCAAATTCCTGAATATTACGTTCAACAACTCTCTTGATATCGCTTGAATTTTTGCCTTTAAAATCCCATTCATACAACGATTGCATAGCAATAGATCGAGATAGGTGCCGACTAGGCATAAATTTCACTCACGAATTACTCCGAAAATCTCTATGTCCAAATTATCGGACAATACTCGGAGGCAATTCGAATAATTATTATTTATTTTTAGAAAGTTCTTCTAAGCTTAACCCCTGAGCGGCAGCGGATTTAGATTTTTCTGCCTCCTGCTCTGATAATTCTTTTTGTTTTTTCTTTCTCTCACGTTTAGACATTTTCTTAAAAATATCAATAAATTCCCGACCCTTGTAAGTGCCGCAATTCAAACAAATAGTATGAGGCAAAATAGGATACCCACATTTCGGGCATTTTGTTAAAACTAATTTCTTCAAAGCATGGTGGCTTCGCCGCTGGTTTCTCCTTGATTTTGTTTTTCTTTGCTTTGGGACAGGCATAAAAAATATTTTTATCTTATTTCTTCACTAAAAGATTACCATAGAAATCTAAAATCTGCAATAGCCCTATCTTTTTGACGCTCTGATAATTGTTTCTGTCACCGGCCTAAATGACTTTCGATGAATCTGACAAGGGCCGTATTGATAAAGTCTTTTTAAATGTAAACGAGTCGCATAGCCCTTATGAAGATCAAAACGATATTGAGGGTATTTCCGATGATATTTTTTCATCAACCGATCTCTGCTTACCTTGGCGATAACTGAAGCTAACGCTATAGAG
>CAYZRO010000047.1:0-4411 GCA_964480905.1 uncultured Candidatus Saccharibacteria bacterium | reverse complement strand
TTTTAGAGATAGGTTTGGGCAATAAAATTGTCGCTGATATTATAAGAAATCATGATATTCAAATAAAAACCTTAGACATTGATAAAAAGCTTAAGCCAGATTTTGTTGCAAGTGTTTTAAAAATGCCTTTGCCGGATAATGCTTTTGATATTATTCTTTGCGCTGAAGTATTAGAGCATTTGCCTTTTGAAGATTTTGAAAATGCTCTAAAAGAAATAAAACGCGTGTGCAGTAGATATGTTATTTTAAGTTTACCGCATTTTGGTCCGCCTTTAAAATTCAGTTTTAAAATCCCTTTTGTTAAAGAAGTTAAAGTAGCTATTAAAATACCTTTACCTATAAGACATAATTTTAATCAAAGACATTATTGGGAAATAGGCAAAAAAGGTTTTTCACAAAGAAAAATTAAGTCTATAATAAACAGACATTTTAAGATTTGCTGCCATTTTATTCCTTTTGAAAATCAATATCATCATTTTTTTATTTTACAAAAATGAAAATTATTTATATCGCTGATGTCAGAATACCTACAGAGAAAGCTCATGGATTACAAATTTTTAAGACTTTGGAAGCATTAATTAAAAATAATGTTCAGGTGAAGTTAATTTTGCCTTTTCGTTTTAATTATTTAAAAGACGACCCTTTTAGTTATTATGATATCAGAGAAAGGTTTAAAATCATTCGTTTGCCGTCTATTGATTTATCGCGTTTTAAAATAATCAATGAAAAAATGGGTTTTATCGTTTTTTGGATAAGAAATATCTTTTGCCTTCCTTTTTTAATATTTTTTTTAATGAAACAACCCGAAAATATTATTTTTGGCAGAGATAAGCTTTTTATTTTGTTGGTTTTTTTTAAAGCAATTTTAAGAAAGAGTTTTTATTTTGAAATACACAATATGCCTTTTAAATTTTCTTTTTTTCAAAAATTGATATTTAAAAAGATGGATGGCATTATTGCCATCACTTGGGGATTAAAACGATCCTTAATAGAATTAGGCGTACCTTCCAACAAAATTGTAGTTATTCCTGATGGCGTTGATTTAGAGAAATTTGATATAAATGTTAGCCAGACAGCTTCGCGGAAGCGATTAAATCTTCCATTAAATAAAAGAATTATTCTTTATACAGGTCATCTTTACAAATGGAAAGGAGTTTATGCTTTGGCAGAAGTCGCTCGTTTTTTTAAAGATGATATGCTTTTATATTTTGTTGGTGGGACAGATTATGATTTACAAAACTTTCGTAAATTTATTAACGCCAAAGGCCTTTTAGATGTTGTAAGGGTTGTCGGCTATATTGATCATCGGCTTATACCTTATTATCTTAAAGCGGCTGATTGTTTAGTTTTGCCCGGAGCAGTAGAATATGACATTTCTAGAATTTATACTTCTCCGTTGAAACTTTTTGAATATATGACCTCTAAACGTCCCATTGTCGCTTTAAGTTGTCCAGCTTATCGCGAAATTTTAGACGAAGACAATGCTTTATTAGTTAATTTTGATAATCCTGAAAAAGTAGCTAAAACAATAGAAAAAATTTTAGAAAATAAATATCTAAGCAAAAAAATAAGCGAACAAGCTTATTTAGATGTTCAAAAATACAGTTGGGACAATCGGGCCAAAAATATTATTTCTTTTATTTCAACTTTACGTTAAAGATGAGGATATTATTTTTAACCAATAATTTAATAGGGAAAGATGGTTGGAGTAGATATAGTTTTAATTTAATAAATAATTTACAAAACCAACAGGGTTTTGAAATTATATGTTTGACAAGCAGTGTTTCTAATCATAAATTTAAACCCAAAAAAGTTAAAGAAATTCAATTACTTGAGGAACCGTTAAGGTATTTAGCTAATCCTTTACTGTTATTCCATACTGCTTTAAGGATCAATAGATTAATAAATAAATTCGTTCCGCAAGGTATTCATTTTTTAATAGAACCTTATGCTTTTTGTTTGCCTTTTTTGACTTTAAAAGGCTGTAAAACATTCTTAACTATTTATGGGACCTATGCTTATATTCCTAATCTTTTTCCAAATAATTTTTATAAAAGATTGATTACTAGAATTTTGACAGATAAAGTGTATAAAAAGATAGACGGAGTTATTTCTGTAAGTAATTTTACTAAAAGATATCTTTTAAGAAATATTAAAAATATTAATACAAATAACTTGGATAAAAAAATAGAAGTTATTAATCCCGGCATTGATTCAGCTTTGTTGCCAGATCAAAATGATTACGCTCAGTTGCTTCAAAGAAAACAAAATTTAGTGAAAAAGATATTGTTTATCGGAGAAGTCAAATATAGGAAAGGGATTTTGGAAGCAGTAAATGCTTTAAAGCATTATTATGATAAATTTTCCGATAAATTTATTTTTTATATTATCGGCGATTACCATTCAAATGATGAATATTTTAAGCAAGTGCTTGCTTTGATAAAAAAGCATCAATTAAAAAATAATATTGTTTTTAAAGGAAAAGTAAGCGATTCTGAATTATTAAACCTATATCAGGAGGCTGATTTATTTTTGATGTTGTCTTTAAATAATAAGATAAAATTTGAAGGCTTTGGTTTAGTTTATTTAGAAGCTAATTCTCAAGGCGTGCCTTGTATTGCTTCTTTTGATTGTGGCGCCCAAGAAGCCGTTTTGGATGGTTACACCGGCTATTTGGTAAATCCTTTTGATCCATCAGAGATAGCAGAGAAAATTAATTTAATTTTAAATAAAAAGACTATTAGCTCTATTGATTGTATAGAATGGGCGAAAAAAAATATTATGGAAGTTAAATTTAAAGAATATTTAAATTTTTATAATAAGATTTTACGATAAAAATGAAGGATACAATTCAAAAGCGATCATTAAGGACTAAAAAAATTAAACTTGATATTGGTTGTGGATATAATAAAAGAAAAGATTGTATTGGCATAGATATTAGTGAAGACAGCGATGCTGATATTATTGCTTCAGCTTTTGATTTACCTTTTCCAGACGGTAGTGTAGATGAGATTTATTCAAATAATTTAATTGAACATTTTTTTCCTAATGAAGCAAAATTATTTTTCAGCGAGATTTATAGAGTTTTAAAAAAGGGTGGTCGAGCTTTTATAAAAATAGACCGTGATTGGAGCAAGAAAAGATTGTTACATAAAGATCCTACACATAAATACCGCTATTCGTCTAAAGATATTAAAAAGTTAATAATAAACTTTAGTAAAGTTGAAATAAAAAATAAATATTATTTTCAGAACCGTCACTTCCGCAATAAAATTTTTGTTGATTTAATAAAATAATAAGTATGCCAGTATGCCAAAAAGTTTTAAAACAATATTTGTTACAAGTTTTCATAGTTTTATTTCAAAAAATATTTTAATTTTAATAATAAATACAATAATTTTATGAAATTTATTAAACTCCTGAAGAGTTAAGTTGTCCTCGAGAAAATCCTTTTGGTTCAACAAATGGAGATTTGAAAAAGAGAAATATAATTTGGTTTGCTTCCTGTTGGGACGAAGGTAGTGTGGATTTTATGGACGCTTTTAATCCTCCTTGTTATAAAATTGCTTCTGCCTGTTTGACAGATGATAATTTATTAAAGCATATTCGTTCGAAAAACAAACCAATTATTCTTTCTACCGGTATGAGCACTATGGAACAAATTAGACATGCTGTAGATATTTTAGGAAAAGATAATTTGATATTACTTCACTGCGTTTCAACATACCCAGCAAAAATTAGTGAATTGAATTTAATGACAATACTTACTTTACAAAAAGTATTTCCTGAAATACCTATAGGCTACAGTGGTCATGAAGTTGGGTTGGCTCCTAGTTTAATGGCTGTAGTTTTAGGAGCTGTAATGGTTGAGAGACATATAACGCTTGATAGAGCTATGTGGGGAAGTGATCAAGCAGCTAGTCTTGAGAGCCGGCTGGGTTAAAAAGATTAATCAGGAACATAAGGATGTGGAAATTAGCTAAGGGTAATGATATAAAAACCATTCTCCCTTCTGAAATCCCTGTTATGGAAAAGTTAAGAAGAAGATATGGAGAAGTTAATTAAATAGAGATAAGAGAATTTATTTAAAATTTTTTAAAAAGGTAAACGAGTAAGAACGTATTAAAAATGTGACTACAAATTTCTGCGTTAATAGCGCCAAAAATACCCATAATTGGAATCAAAATTGTAAATAAAATTAAACGTATTGTTGACCCTAAAACTGATGATAGGTATAATGCTTTTTTATTGGGATGAGCAATAAATAAAGTGCTTATTTTTTTTTTTGGAAAAAATATTAAATAAAGGGCAAAATATTGAGGGTTTTTTATTGATTTTAAATTTTCGGGGAAGAAAATTTTATTGAAAGTTTTATTTGATAACGCTATTTTCCTAATATGTGATTTAGCTT
>CAYZRO010000046.1:0-4416 GCA_964480905.1 uncultured Candidatus Saccharibacteria bacterium | reverse complement strand
AAAAGAAAACCTAATATCTTAACTTTTTTTATCTTAAAAAAAACTTTCATAAAACTTTCATAATATAGAACTTTCAATTAATAAATTTTAAAGCTGGTTATATTCTAAAAAATTAATTATTCTCAATCAACATTAATTATATAATAAACAATTATAAAATAAATATAATGAGCCGGGGAGTTTTACCCCAATAACTCGTCTATTAAGAGGGTGCTAGCCCCGGCTCATTGGTAATTTTACAATAAAAAATTAGTGAAGACAAGCTAAATAAAAAACGCCCTTCAAAAGGCGTTTTTGTATATTGCTTATCGTTTGTTATTTGTTATTTATTGCTTAGTGACAACTTTATAGTTCTCCTTAAACTGTCTAATTTGAAAGGTTTTCTCAAAATAGCATCATGTCCAATTAACTTCGCAGCTTCTGCGCTAATTTGCTCACTACCCGTCATAAGGACGACCGGTAATTTTTTTTCTAGACAACTTCTAATGATTTTTATACCGTTGATAAATGGCATCTCACCATCCGTCAGGACGAGATTAATAGTTTTATTAGTATTTATTAACTTCAATCCCCTCCGAGGATCGGACTCTAACACTAACTCTAATTTTAGTTCCGGCTCTAAAAATTCTCTTATTGATTCAGCTATTGTTTTCAGTATTTCTTCGTTATCATCTATCACCAATATCCTTATCCCTCTTTTCATTTCTTCCTCCTTTTAATTTTTTTATTTTTTAAAAACTAATAAAAGTAAAACATATAAATAAATAATTGTCAATATAAAAGCTAAATCAAATAAAGCAGACTCCGAAAAAACCACGGAGTCTGCCTGACGACGAGTTGGGATTGTTCTTACGAACAAGCACCCTCTTATTTTGAGGTTATCATATAATCTTTTCTTTGTCAATGGATATCACTTTTTAATATTCTCCTCCCGGCATTCCGGACGGCGGCATTGGAGCAGTCTCTTTTTTCTCTGGTAAATCTGTTACTACTGCTTCAGTTGTTAAAAGCATTCCAGCTGCTGAAACGGCATTTTCAAGGGCTGACCTAGTAACTTTAGTTGGATCAACAATGCCTATTTTTAATAAATCGTCATATTGGTCGTTTAAAGCATCATAGCCAAAACCGCCCTTAGTCTGCTTTACTTTTTCTGCAATAACTGAACCGTCTTTGCCGGCATTAAAAGCAATTTGCCGCAAAGGTTCTTCTAAAGCCCGACGCAAGATTGATAAACCTATCTTTTCGTCGCCCTTTGCTTTAATTTCATCTAAAGCGGCCTGAGTTCTAATTAAAGCAACGCCTCCGCCTGGAACAATCCCTTCTTCCACAGCCGCTTTAGTTGCTGCTAAAGCATCTTCTATCTTTTGCTGCTTTTGTTTCTGTTCAACTTCAGTAGCTGCCCCTACTTTTATTACACCTACTCCTCCGGCTAATTTAGCCAATCTTTCTTGAAGTTTTTCCCGATCAAATTCTGAATCGCTTCTTTCCAGTTCTGATTTTATCTGACTAATACGCGCCTCTATATCTGATTTTTTGCCTTGACCTTCAATAATCGTTGTCGTTTCTTTAGTTGAAACTACTTTTCGAGCTCGGCCCAACATTTTCATTTCAATATTTTCTAACTTCAAACCAACATCCTCACTTATTACCTGACCGCCTGTCAAAATAGCAATGTCCTGAAGCATTTCTTTTCTCCTTTCGCCAAAACCCGGGGCTTTAACTGCTAAAGCGTTAAAGGTCCCGCGGATCTTATTTACCACTAAAGTAGCTAAAGCCTCCCCTTCAACCTCATCGGCAATAATAACTAATTCTTTTTTGCCGGCTTGGGCTAATTTTTCTAAAAGGGGCAAGATTTCATTTAAACTTGAAATTTTCTTGTCAGTAATAAGAATATAAGGATCTTCATAAATGGCTTCCATTCTCTCCGCATCTGTAATCATATACGGAGAAATAAATCCCTTATCAAACTGCATGCCTTCAACAATATCTTTTGACAAACCAAAAGTCTGCGATTCTTCAACGGTTATTACTCCGTCCTTACCCACTTCTTCCATAATATCAGCAATCAAATTGCCTACTTCAGAATCCTCAGCCGAGATAGTCGCCACTTGGGCAATCTCTTCGCGGCCAACAACGGGCTTAGACATCTTCTTTAAAGCATTTACCACCGCCTTGGCTCCTTTTTCCAAACCATTTTTTAAAGCCAAAGGATTAGCGCCAGCCGCTACATTACGCAAACCTTCCCTAATTAAGGATTGAGCTAATAAAGTGGCTGTCGTAGTTCCGTCTCCGGCTACATCGTTAGTTTTAGAAGCCACTTCTTTAACAATTTCCGCACCGATATTTTCAAATTTATCTTTCAGCTCTATTTCTTTGGCAATGCTTACGCCATCATTAGTAATATTCGGCGCGCCAAAACCTTTATCTAAAACAACATTTCTTCCCCGGGGACCAAGGGTTACTTTAACAGCGTTGGCTAATTTATCAACTCCTTTTTTCAAAAGCCGCCTTGCTTGTTCTTCATATTTAATTTGTTTAGCCATAAATTTCCCAAACGAATCTTCAGAATAAATTATGTCAATTATCTTACATAGAGAAAGCTCAATTAAATTTACTAGATTAACTGAATTGACATAATTTATACTGGATTCGATCTTATCTCTTTAATCAATAATTGCTAAAATATCCTCTTCTTTGGCAATCAAATATTCTTTGTTATCAACTTTCACTTCATTCGGACCGTATTTGGTAAACAATACTTTATCGCCTTTTTTAACGCTCATAGGCATCCTTTTTCCGTTATCCAGCAAACGGCCTGGACCTACCGCAATAATTTTCCCTTGTTCAGGTCTTTCCTTCTCAGCGGTATCTGGCAAAACAATGCCTGACTTAGTTTTTTCTTCAATTGAAATCGGTTCAATAACTACTCTGTCAGCTAATGGCTTTATATTCATAATCTTAATACAAGTTTAAAAACAAATTATACAAATTTAAATTTGTATAATTTGTTTTAGACCTGTATTTTATTTTCCCCAATTTTATCAAACGCTTATCAAATAATTTTATTTTAATTTTAACTTTTGTCAAGAGCGTTTCTTTTTCTCAAACCGGAATCCTTCTCAATAGCCAATTCGGGAAATCCTAATTCCTTTAATTTCTGATTATGGTTCTCCAATATATTTTTTTCCGGCGAATCAGGATGAAATTCTAAAGCAAATTTATCAGTCCGAACACGACCCCCTTTTCTATAAGTTAGCGGATCTTTTTTAATCCTTCTTTTCTGCCAAATGCTTAATTTCTTCTCTAACCTATCTCCAAAAATCTTATCCAAAAATTGTTCAAGCAAATTCTGAATTAAACAAAATACTTTTCGTGTAGCTAATCTTCTCCGATGACCTAGACGAATTTGCGGCTTAAAAAACAAATAACTGCCCAACCACGAATTAGATTGATAAATCTGATTAAAAAGATAATCCCCAACCGACTGCCTGTCTAAAGTAAAACTTCGGTAAAAAAAGTCCTTAAAAGATAAAGGAGATATTTCTAACAAAGGAATCAAATGAGCGTATGTTTGAGCGTTATAAAGACTAGGCAGTTTAATTTTTAACGAGTTGTCAGAAATAAAATGATTAAGACATATTCTATCTTTAGTCTTTCGTCCATGACGACGCTTGCCTAAAATTTGGAGAAACAGCGAAAGAAAAGTACGGCAAGTCCAAATTCTTCCATGTTTTGCCACAACTAAAAAATCGATATCAGATTCTGGCTTTGCATTACCTACTGCCAAAGAACCGCTAATAGCTATCAATCGCAAATAAGGAAACACTTGAAAGAATTTAACTATTAATTTAATTTTTCTCCATTTCTGATTAACGATTTTATTAGCTTTAATACGCTGGCTTACTAGATCGCCTCGCCCTTTTAAAAAATAAAAGCCATCTTTATATTCAATGATTTTCTTTAAACTCTGGGCTTTAAGCGCCCGGTAAATTTCACTTAAACTTAAATCTTCTTGATTAATTTTAAAACTAAAATGTCTTGGGTTAATTAAATAACGATATATTTCAAAACTAGTTAAAGGAAGCCCAATTGTATCATAGTACACCAAAGTCGCCAAAATTGATTTCTCTAAAGGAGTCATAAAGAGTAATAATAAAAATCATAATTTAACTCGGATTTCTTATCATCTTAACAAACTTAAAGCATAAATCAAGAAAAAATTAAAAAGATACCGGTTCTTTGCGGTTCTCCCAAAACCCAAAAACCAAGCTCTGATATAATTATATTCTTCTTCAAAAAACCACTTCCCGCCCGTGCTACGCTCCACGCGACAAAACAAAAAGGCAAAACTCCTGTTCCACCGCTTATTTGTCGCCAAGAGAAATAAATTCTGTTTTTACACCAACACTCTAAACG
>CAYZRO010000045.1:0-4729 GCA_964480905.1 uncultured Candidatus Saccharibacteria bacterium | reverse complement strand
GAACAGGTTTGGGGCTTTATATCGCCAAGAATATTATTGAGAGTCATGGAGGCAGGATTTGGTTTGAATCAAAAGAGAACCAAGGAACTACTTTTTATTTTACTTTGCCTGTAAATCAAAAAAATAATTGATGCTTTTATAAAAAAATTAATTGTTGTATAATTACAATATACATGATATCCAAAAAAATTTTAATTATAGAAGACGAAAAAATTTTATCCGAATTAATCGGCAGTAAGCTTGGCCGAGAAGGTTATCAAGTTTTAGCAGCTTATAATGGAGAAGAAGGCATCAAAGCTATTAAAAGATATAAACCTGATTTAATTTTATTAGATATTGTTATGCCAAAGAAAAATGGGTTTGAAGTACTAAAAGAGATATCAAAAGACAATAAGTTAAAACATATTCCTGTGATTATTATTTCTAATTCTGGCCAACTAATTGAGATTAATAAAGCAATTAAATGGGGCGTAAAAGATTGGCTCATAAAGACCGAATTTGATCCTCAGGAAGTTGTTCAAAAAGTAAAAAAAGCATTATCTAATCCTACATAAATATATATTATGAAAGGCAAAAAGATATGAAAAAATAATATCTATTTGTCATATCTTAATTAGCCTGCTTTAATATGAAAAAATATGAAAATTTCTTCGAATAAAATTCTTATTGTAGAAGACGATAAATTCCTTAGAGAACTTTTATCCAAGAAACTATCAGAAGAGCATTATAAAGTAGTTGTCGCAGTTGATGGTTCAGATGCATTAAAAAAAATTAGTGAGGATGAACCTGGCTTAATTTTGTTAGATTTGATTTTGCCGGGTATGAGTGGATTTGACGTGTTAGAAGAACTGAAAAGAAATAATAAGCGAATTCCGGTTATTGTCTTAAGTAATTTGGGCCAAAAAGAAGAAATAGAAAAAGGTTTAAAATTGGGCGCTGTTGATTATTTAATTAAGGCTCACTTTACTCCTGATGAAATTATTACAAAAATCAAAAAATATCTTGAGTAAAAATAATAAGTTTTATCAAACTCGATACTTTAATAGTATCGAACAAGAAAGGAGGTGAAAAAAGTTAATTAGTAAAGAAATTCTTTATCATAAATCAAACTTCCTCAACGAAGTTTGATTAGAGTAAAGAATTTAATTAAAAATGTTTATTCAAAGCTGGACAGAAATTACTATTAATTCTTTTCAAGCTCTTTGGAAAGGTTTTATTCAATTTCTTCCTAATTTAATTGGTGCATTAGTTGTTTTTTTGATAGGTTGGGCGATTGCTGTTGCTTTAGGTAGATTAGTAACACAAATTTTCAAAGCTTTAAGAATTAATCAAGTTGTAGATAAATTAGGATTAGCTAAAGCTCAGTTTAAATTAGAGATAGATAAATGGTTAGGAATTTTAACGCAATGGTTTTTTATTCTAGTATTTTTAATGGCAGCGGCTGATATTTTGCGACTTACAGAAGTAACCTCTTTTCTTAAAAGCGTAATTTTATATGTACCGCATATCATTGTTGCTATTGTTATCCTTCTGATTGCTATTTGGATTGCTGGTGCTCTTCAAAAAATTGTTAAGACCAGCATCAGCGTTGGTCAATTGAAAGGAGCTAACTTTTTAGCGAGTTTAACTAAATGGGTGATTATGGTTTTTGCATTTCTGGCTGCTTTAATGCAATTAGGGGTGGCTTATGGATTAATTCAAACTTTAGTTACTGGTTTGGTAGCAATGTTGGCTTTGGCCGGCGGTTTAGCTTTTGGTTTGGGAGGGAAAGATGAAGCGGCAATAATTTTAAAGAAGATTCGTCGTTCGGTCTCTGAAGATTCGTCTTCTGAAGAATAAAAAAGATGAAGAACTAAACAATAAACCAACCTTAAATTAAGGTTGGTTTATTGTTTTAAGAAAAGATTTTTCCAATAACATCAGGATGACCATTAAGAAAATCTTTGGCATCCATTAACTTTTTCCCTGCCGGTTGTATCTTTTTTATTATTAAACAATCTTTTCCTGTCTGAACAGCCCATTCTTTTCTATCGTTGTAGAAACATGTTCCATATTGATAATTATTTTGACAAGGCATTATTTCGCTCTCCAGGATTTTGATATTTATTTTTTTATCTTTGATTTTCAAAAAAGTGTAAGCTCCTGGCCAGTCATTAAAAGCTCTAATTTGTCTTTCGATTTCCTCTGCTTTTTTATGCCAATAAATTAGACCGTCTTTTTTGGTAATTAATCTAGTATAGCTCACGTCTATGTTAGGTTGTGGATAAGGGATAATTTTATTTTTAAAGTATAATGGCAGAGTTTTGATTAATAAACTACCTCCTAATTTAGCTAATTTTTCATTAAGTGTTTGCTTTGTTTCATTGCCTTTAAGGGTTATTTTCTTTTGGGCGATAATCGGCCCTTCATCCATTGCTTGATTCATTAAAATAATTGTTACTCCGCTTTCTTTATCGCCATTCAGAATAGTTGTTTGTATTGGCGAAGGGCCTCTGTACTTAGGCAACAAAGACGGATGGATATTGATACAGCCTAAGCGTGGAATATCTAAGATTGCTTTTGGCAAGATTTTTCCATAAGCAGAAACAATAATTGAATCCGGCGATAAATAATTCAACTGAGATTGAGCTTCAATTATTTCAACGGGTTGGATAATTGGTATTTTTTCTTTTTTAGATAATATTTTTACCGGGGGAGGAGTAATAATTTGTTTGCGACCCATCGGTTTATCAGGAGCTGTAATAACTAACTCGGGTTTCCACTTAGTGGCAATAAGCTTTTTTAAAATAATTTCAGCAAAAATTGGCGTGCCCATAAAGACAATTTTTTCTTTTTTCTTTATAGTTTTTTTTGTCATAACTTTATAGTTTTATTTATAATAATTCTATAGGATCAACGTCTATTTGCCAGTTATTAGGGACTATTGCAAGGATTTTATTTCTTTCTCTTATTTTTTTCTTTGGTGTTTTTAAAATAATTTGGTAAATATAATTTCCTTTAATTTTTGGAATAAAATGAGGTAAAGGACCAAGTAGTTTAAATTGGTCTTTGTTAGATAAATAGTTAATTTGTGTTTTTATTTTTTCAAAAAGAATTCTAGATTCCTGAAGACTTTTATTTAAGCTACTATTTTTATAAGTTAGCTTAATAATTTGAGAGAATGGTGGATAAAAAAGTAATTTTCGGGTTTTAATCTCTTTTTGATAAAAATATCTAAATTTTCTTTCCAGTCCAGATAATATTGCATAATTGTCTGGATGGAAAGTTTGTATCAAAAAATTGAAATTATTATTTTGGGCTTTTAACGATAATTTAAAGATAGTTTGAAAAATTTTCTCGCTGGAATGGAAATCAGGAAGATATAATAGATTTTCTAAACTGACAATAGCAATAAGGTGGATATTTTGTAAATCGCTATTTTCTATAAATTTTAAAATCAGCGGAGTAGCGATAATAATGTCAATTTTTTGATTAATAAATTTCTGCCAAATTAGTTCTTGTTGGGATAGATTAAGAGTAATATCAGTATCTAATCTTTGAATTTTTGCCGTAGGAAATATTTTTTTAATTTCCTTTTCTGTTTTTTCTGAACCTGTGCCAGAAAATTTTATGCGATGACTATGACATTGAGGACAGAAAAGGGGCGTTTTCTGGACTTGACCGCAATGATGACAGATTAATTTATTTTTTGCATTTTCATAATGAAGAACCATCGAAGTTCGACAATGAGGGCATTCAAAAACATAGCCGCAGTTTTGACAAAAAATATAAGAAGCAGCGCCCCGTCGATTAACTAATAGAATAGTTTGCTTATTTTGATTTAATCCCTCTTGTATATTTTCTTTAATTTTTTGGCTTATTATTTGATTATTTTTTCTTACTTCTTCTTTCATATCAATAATAAAATTTTTAGCCTTTTTTTTAGAAAATTTAGCTAATTTTTGAAAATGAATTGTTTGATCTTTTCCTTCATAATATCTTTCGATTGAAGGAGGAAAACTGCCGAATACAATTTTGGCATTGGTTATTTGAGCAAGTTTTAAAGCTGTTTGTCTGGCATCGAAATATGGTCTTTGCTTATCCGATTTATAATTTTGATTTTGTTCTTCATCAACGATAATTAATCCTAAATTAGAAAACGGAGCCAGTACGCTATCACGGGTGCCAATTATGATTTTTGCTTTATTAGAGATAATACTGTGCCATAATTGGAAAAATTGTTTAGAATTAGATTTGTTATGCATAACTGATATCTGCCATATATGCGGAAAATTAAACTGAAAAATTAGCCATTTTTCAGGCACAATAATGAGTATTTGCTTTCCTTTTTTTAAAATTTTTTGCATTTCTTTTTTATATTTTGTTATCCTTTGTTGACGCTCATAAAAGATAAATTTTTGATAGAGATTTTCAGTTTGAGAAAATAAGGCTTTTTTTTCTGCTTGATTGATTTTTTGGAGAAAGTGATGATTTTTTATTAAAATTTTAGTTTTGGGCATCATTTTTTTTATAATAGGACCCAATGAAGTAAAATAATAATAGCTCATCCATTCAGCTAATTGAATTTGGGGCTCGGTGAGCACAGGATAGGGAATTGCTATCTTTTCAATTTTTTTAATTTGGTAATTCCCTTGTCGTATGTTCATTTTTCTTTCAGCTAAAGGAAAAGCATTAATAACTATGGCTGGAGTTTTTCTTCGGCCCAGAGGAACATTAACCAAACATCCTC
>CAYZRO010000044.1:0-4795 GCA_964480905.1 uncultured Candidatus Saccharibacteria bacterium | reverse complement strand
ACGCCAACAGCAAGTGATTTTAGCCGTTAAAGATAAAATTTTTTCTTTAAAACTTATTTATAAACCTTCCTCAATTTTTAAATTATTAAACATAATAGGCAAAAACATAAAAACTGATATGGAAATATCAGATATCAAAAAACTTATAGAGCTAAGCAAGCGATTAGACACAAAAAATGTAAAGCATATAATTTTTGACACCTCTCCAAGGGGACTTTTAAAAGAATCTTATATAAATAATCAATATGTTCTTTTGCCAGTCAATGGTGATTTTAAACAAATTAGAAAAAGGTGTTTAGAAGTATTTAATGAATAAGAAATTTTATGAGCATTAAAAAAAGACAAAACATTATTTTAATTATCTTTATTGCTTTAATATCTTTAAGCACTGGTTATTTTATTGGTAAAAGTAATCAGGCTGTTATTAATAACAATAATTTTTTCAAAAGTCAACCGAAAAATATTGATCTAAGTCTATTTTGGGAAACTTGGAAAGTAATCAAAGAAAAATATGCTGACAGAGAAAAACTTAATCAGCAAGATATGATATACGGCGCTATATCAGGACTAGTTAATTCATTAAACGATCCTTATTCTATATTTATGAAGCCTGAGGAAACAAAAGAGTTTATGGACGATATGCGTGGATCATTCGAAGGAATCGGCGCAGAAATCGGTATTCATCAAGGCGTTCTGACAATTATTGCTCCATTAGAAAATACGCCAGCAAAAAAAGCTGGCATTCAAGCCGGGGACAAAATTTTAAAAATTGATGATCAACCGACAAACAATCTAAATTTAGGACAAGCTGTAAAGCTAATACGAGGACAAAAAGGCACTCCTGTAACTTTAACAATTGCCAGGGAAGAATGGAAACAGGCAAAAGAAATTACAATTATCAGAGACACGATTAAAATCCCTATTATAAAATTTGAAATAAAAAACAACGATATAGCTTATATCAAAATTTATCATTTTACTGAAAATTCAGCTAATGAATTTAAAATAGTAGCTCAAAAAATTCTAACATCTTCAGCTAAAAAAATTATTTTAGATCTGCGTAATAATCCAGGGGGTTATCTTGAATCAGCCGTAGAAATAGCTAGCTGGTTTGTCAAAGGAAAAAATATTATTGCCATAGAAGACTTTGGCGATTATCAAGAAAAATATTACAGCAGAAATTATGGCCAGCTTGCTCAATATCCAATGGTTGTCTTAATTAATCAAGGCTCTGCTTCTGCTTCTGAAATTTTAGCTGGCGCTTTAAGAGATTTAAGAGGGATAAAATTAATAGGCGAAAAAAGTTTCGGTAAAGGTTCTGTCCAAGAATTGAAAAAACTCTCCGATGGTTCAAGCTTAAAAATTACAGTCGCCAAATGGCGAACACCTAATAGAATCTGTATTCAGGACGCCGGCCTCAAGCCAGATTTCCTCATAGAAAATAAATCTAATGAAGATGTTAAAAATGACCTTCAACTTAAAAAGGCAATAGAGATATTAAACAGTTATTAAAATATTTTTATGTTGCCTGGCAATTTTTATTATGCTAAAATAAACTGAAATTAAAATAAAAATAAAATAAAAAAATGAAAATTATCCTCAAAAAAGATATAAAAAATTTAGGCAAAAAAAATGAAGTAAAAGAAGTTTCAGACGGTTATGCCCGTAATTTCCTTATCCCGAAAAAATGGGCAGAAATAGCCACGCCTCAAAAAATACAAAAAGCTCAAAATGAATTGGCTATTAGTATAGCAAAAGCCGAAGAAGAGCTAAAGAGATGCCAAAGACTAGCTAAAAACCTTGATGGTTTAGAAATAGAAATTCCTGTTAAAACCACTAAAGAAGGAAAATTGTATGAATCAATTAACGCTTCAAAAATCGTTAAAATTTTAAATGAAAAAAATAATATTAAATTAGAGAAAAACCAAATTAATATCGCTCAACCGATTAAATCAATAGGCGAATATAAAGTTATCATAAAATTTCCTCATAATTTAGAAGCTGAAGTTAAACTTATTATTACTCAGTTGAAAGAAAAAAATTAATTTAAAAATATGGCAAAATATATTTTTGTCTGCGGCGGCGTAATGTCAGGAATCGGCAAGGGAATAGCTACTGCCTCTATCGGTAAAATTCTCCAAGCCAAAGGCTTTGAAGTAACAGCTATTAAAATTGATCCTTATATTAATGTTGATGCCGGAACAATGAACCCTATCGAACACGGGGAAGTTTTTGTTACTGAAGATGGTATTGAATGCGATCAAGATATTGGAAATTATGAAAGATTTTTAAACCGTAATATTTATTCAGATAATTATATGACTACCGGCAGAATTTATCAGGCGGTTATTAATAAAGAAAGAAATTTAGAATATAACGGCCGTTGCGTAGAAGTAGTACCTCATATTCCTGAGGAAGTTATCAGACGCATTTATCGAGTAGCTCGTATTTCTAAGGCCGATTTTGTTCTTATAGAAATAGGCGGAACAGTTGGTGAGTATCAAAATTTACTTTTTCTAGAAGCCGCTAGAATGATAAAATTGCGTCATCCTAATGACACTCTTTTTATTATAGTAAGCTATCTACCTGTGCCTCAAATTATCGGAGAAATGAAAACAAAACCGACACAATATGCTGTAAGAACTTTAAATTCAGCAGGAATACAACCAGATATTATCATCGCTCGCTCAGAATATCCCTTAGATGAACCAAGAAAGCATAAAATCTCTCTTTTTTGCAATACCGATAAAGAAAATATTATCTCAGCACCGGACATAAATAACATTTATGAAGTGCCATTAAATTTTGAAAAAGAAAACTTGGGTCAACGTATACTTTCTAAATTTAAATTAAGAGCAAAAAGAAAAGCTTCCGGTTTAAAAAATTGGTCAAAACTCATCTCGACTATAAAAGAAAAAAATAATAAAACAATAAAAATAGGCATAGTAGGCAAATACTTTAATTCTGGTAATTTTATTTTAAGCGACTCTTACATTTCAGTCATAGAAGCAATCAAGCATGCAGCTTGGCATTTTCAAGTTCACCCTATTATTAAATGGCTTAATGCTGAAATATACGAAAAAAAACCTACTAGTATTGCTGAACTTAAAAAACTAGACGGGATTATTGTCCCAGGAGGCTATGGAAAAAGGGGAATAGAAGGAAAAATAAAAACCATACAATTCTGTCGTGAAAATAAAATTCCTTACTTAGGACTTTGTTATGGTATGCAATTGGCTGTTATCGAGTTTGCTCGCCATATTGCCGGCCTTAAAAAAGCCAATAGCACTGAAATAGATCCTAAAACTCCTTATCCAGTGATAGATATTATACCCGAACAAAAAACTAATTTAGCTAATAAGCAATACGGAGGAACGATGAGGCTAGGAGCCTATAATTGTTTTTTAAAAAGAAATACGATTAGTCAAAAAGCATACCAAAAAATTAGGATTAACGAACGTCACCGTCACCGTTATGAATTTAACAACGATTATAAAAAAGATCTTTTGGCAAAAGGTTTGGTTATTGCCGGAATTAATCCTGAAAAAGAATTAGTTGAAATCATTGAATTGCCTCAAAAAGTTCATCCCTTTTTTGTTGGCGTTCAATTTCATCCTGAATTTAAATCCCGACCCCTAGATCCGCATCCATTATTTAAAGAATTTATAGGGACAGCTTTAAAATTAAAAAAATAATATTTTAATTAGGACTGGGCATTACCGAAACAACTTTTGCTGTTCTTTTTCTCCCATTAAATCTTATTTTTGTTTTTGTGGAAAACCTAACCTTTCCTTTGACAAGAGAATATAGAGTGTCGTCGCGACCGCGCCGAACATTTTGGCCAGGCAAAAATTTTGTTCCCCTCTGTCGAACAATAATACTTCCCGGTTTTGCCTCTTCTCCGGCAAAAAGTTTTACTCCTAAATATTTAGGGCGTGAATCTCTGCCTAATTTTGTTGAACCAGCTGATTTAGTTTTTGACATATGATTTAAAAAAAGATTTAACAGATTAAAAAATGATATCATATTTAAAAAAAATAATCAAGAAAAATCAAGATGATATAATTTTCGCTTTAATTATAACACTTATTATTACTATTAGTTTTGGCGCCGGTCTGCTTACAGCCTCTTTTCTTCAGAAAAAACCATTAAGTATAGAATATCATCAAAAAGCAAAAAATTCTTCCCAAATAAATTCTTCTCAAAAAGTAAACAAAATTGCAGAAGAATCAATAGTTAATCAAAATAAAAAGAAAAATATTATAATCATCGGTAACATAAAAACGAAAAAATATCATTGGCCTTGGTGTCCATGGGCCAAAAAAATTTCTCAAAAAAATCGTATTCAATTTAATTCTATCAAAAAAGCAAAAGAGGCGGGTTATAAACCATGCAAAAATTTTAAAAAATTAACGCCTAAAGACTAAAATCATTTCTTGTTAGCCGTAATAATTTTGAATTCCTTATCAAGCTTTCTAGCCTGATAAAGCTTCTGTTTTAATTCCCAAGGAAGTTGGTCAATAATTTTCCTTAATTTAACTGTGTCTAATGATAAAACTTCATCCCATTTTCCCAATGGTTCCAATACCTCTTTTACTTGCTTTATATCATAACTAAACCTTTTTTGGGGTAGGCGAGTAATAAAACCCTCATCGCCAAACACTCTTTCTAGGTTATGCTTATCGCAATAATCATTGATTATTGTTTTTAATTCAGTCAATCTTTGATTATTTTTTTCAATTTCTTTTTTTATTTTAAAATACTCCTCAACTATCTTTTTAATTTCTTTATTATT
>CAYZRO010000043.1:0-4797 GCA_964480905.1 uncultured Candidatus Saccharibacteria bacterium | reverse complement strand
TATGTATTTTATTGTATGATTTATATAAATAAAAGTCAATTTAAAAATATTCAAAAAATGGACGTTTAAAAACGAATATTATAAACTAAGATAAATGAAAATCTTAAAAGCAAAAATTGAATATCTGCCAAGAATTAATCGATACCATGTAAAAAAACTTCATAAACTGGGAATTTACACCCTTTACGATTTACTATTTTATTTTCCCCATAGGTATGAAGATTTTTCACATATTGTGCCAATCAATCAATTAGAAATAGAACAAACAGCTACTATACAAGGTCAAATTATCGAGATAGAAAACAGGCGGAGTTTTAGACGAAAAATGATTATTACAGAAGCAATAATTCAAGATGAAACAGGAGCTATAAAAGCTATCTGGTTCAATCAGCCTTTTCTTGCTCAATCTTTGTCGCCAGGACAAAAAGTCAGTTTAGCCGGCAAGGTTGTTTTATATAACGAAAGTATTTGCCTTTCCAATCCTATTTATGAATTCCTCTCTCAAGAAGCAAAAAATATCTTTTTAACCCATACGGGAAAATTAATCCCTATATACCACGAAACTTATGGATTAACGTCAAAATATCTAAGAAGTCTTATCAAATCATTTCTCCCTTTGGCTGATAGAATAAAAGATTATCTACCTGAAATAATTAAAAAAAGACAAAAATTAATTGATATTAATACTGCTGTAAAACAAATACATTTTCCTAAAGATTATCAATGGCTAGAAAAAGCACGGAATAGATTATCATTTGATGAATTATTTTTAATACAATTAACAGCTTTAAAACAAAAAAAAGAATTACAAAAAGAAAAAGCTTTTGCCATTCCTTTCAACAAGAACTTAATCCAAAAATTTGTAAAAAATTTACCTTTTAAATTAACGAATTCTCAAAAAATAGCCACTTGGGAAATTCTCCAAAACATCAGCAAAGAACAACCAATGAACCGATTGCTTAACGGAGATGTAGGTTCGGGTAAAACCGTGGTGGCAGCTATTGCTGCTTTAGAAACAGCCAAATCAGGATATCAGGTAGCCCTTATGGCGCCTACCGAAGTGCTAGCCAAACAACACTTTCATACTTTTCATCAATTACTTGGCAACCAAAAGCTGAATATAGCTCTTTTAGTTGGCTCAGGACAAAAATATATTGGCAAGAAGACAAACCAGATTATAAACATCAGTCGACCTCAATTAAAGAAAAAGATAAGCAATCAGGAAATAGAAATTATTATCGGCACTCATGCCCTTATCCAAAAAGATGTAAAATTTTCAAAATTAGCTTTAGCCATTATCGATGAACAGCATAGATTTGGCGTTAAACAAAGAGCTGCTTTGCAGCAAACCGGCTTTATTAATAATAAAAAACAAAATAATGTTTTGGATAAAAAAACGATTCCTCATCTATTAACGATTACAGCCACGCCTATTCCTCGAACTCTTGCTTTAACTATTTACGGTGATTTAGATATATCCCTTCTAAAAGAAAAACCAAATAAAGAACAGAAAACTATTACTAAGCTTGTTGCCCCAAGTGATAGAACAAAAGCTTACCAATTTATTAAACAGCAAATTAAAAAAGGCAGGCAAGCATTTGTTATCTGCCCCTTGATTGAAGAATCTGAAAAATTAGAAGTTAAATCAGTCACTCAAGAATACGAAAAATTGACTAAAAATGTCTTTCCTAATTTTAATATTGCTATGCTTCATGGACGCTTAAAACCATCTGAAAAAGAAAAAATTATGAAAGATTTTAAATATAATAAAATAAATATACTTGTTTCCACTTCAGTGGTAGAAGTTGGAATCGATGTGCCCAATGCGACTGTAATGATAATTGAAGGCGCAGAAAGATTTGGCTTAGCTCAAATCCATCAATTCAGGGGACGAATAGGAAGGAGCAATTATAAATCTTACTGTTTCATTTTCAGTAATTCTAATGCCAAAAAGACCCTTCAACGCCTTAAGGCTTTGCTTAAATATAACGATGGATTTAAATTAGCGGAAAAAGATTTAGAAATACGTGGACCAGGAGATATATATGGCAATCGTCAATGGGGTTTACCTGATTTAGCTATGGCCTCTCTGAGCAATCTCGAACTTGTCCAAAAAGTCAGAAAAGAAGCAGAAATGCTGCTTGATCAAGACATAGAGCTAAAAAAATACCCTCTTTTGAAAGAGAAATTTCAAAACTTTAAAGACAAAATACATTTTGAGTGATAACTAAATAGAATTTATAAATATAACGAACACAACGCTGTCAACTTGTTAACGTTTTTTAGGCGTCACCCAAAAGCCCATATATTTGCCAAATAATAATCTAGTTTGAGATTCTAATCCGGGGATACATCCGAAAATTAAAAGGGTAATCGGCAAAAGCATCCATTGAACAATCATAATAAAATAATGCCAGCGGTGATAGCCTTTGGGTCGCGGCGGCAAAAGAATGGTGCTATAAATAGCAGAACTAACTAATCCTATCATCGCCAAAGTCATCAAACCGCGTGTAATTCTAGGCAAATTATAAGATAAAACAGTCAAATTAAATTTTTCTCCGCCTAAAATTAAAGGCAACCAGCCTAGAAGAAAAATCATTAAGGCATTGGTCGCCCAAGACCAAAAGCCTTCTAAGTGAAAAAAAATACGACTTAACTTAACTCCTAAAGGCATCTTTTTATTTTTTAAACAACCATATAAAAAATATGGTATATTTTCTACTCCCCATCCCCAACGCCTTTGCTGCTTATAAACATTGAGCATCGTCTGCCATAATGATTCGGCTAAATTAGCGTCCATAGAAACAGGGTAATATAAAGGAACAACTTGATATTGACCGTCGTAAAATAATAAAGATTTCCAAAAAATTCGTGAATCCTCTGAAACATTTTTTACATTCCAAAAATCCATTTCAACAAGTGATTTAAAACTCATAGAATGCGAAGAAAACGTAGCCATCCTTTCTGGTCTTTCTTGCTGAGTCATATGCCAAAATGTCCCAGAAGTAGCGACTACTCTTGAAATTGCTGGCGCCTGCCAAATATTATTAGAGTAAATAGGAATTGGCTGAAAACTGCAATGAGTAGGATTGGAAACGCGTAAATAACAATAAGTCAAACGAGCAAAATATTGAGGATAAACGCGCGTATCTATATCAAAACTAGAAACAATAATGTTTTCATAAGGAATTTTTAAAGGGTCAATAATTATTTTCTTTGCTTGTCGAGCCGCCCAAGTTTCATTTGACCCCTTGCCAGCTAGCTCTCCAGGAATATCTTTAGGATGAATAGTTACTAAAAACTTAAAAAAACAATCTTTGAATTCCTCTCGTATCTGATAAACAAAATCATGCGTTTGCTTGCCTGCTCTTTCCTCAACAGTTAAAACAACTAACATTTTCTCTTTAGGATAATCTGCCTTAACTAAAGATTCTATTGTTGAACGAACAATTTCTGGCCCTTCTTTATACATAGGCAAAATAACCAGATGATAAATATCCCGCCAATTTTTTCTATTCCTCTTTGATTTAGACAATTTCTTAAGCCAATCAATCTTCAAATATCTCCGCATTCTCTTGTAGGAGGCTCTCAAATGAAATGAAAAATAAAGAGTTTTTAAAAGCCAGTAAATATCAAAAGAAATAATAAAAAAGGCTATCCACACAGGCTTAGCCCAAGACAAAAAAATTACACTTAAAATAGTCAGCCAACTTAAGAATCCAGGCAGAATTTCAAAACTTCTATATATTATTCTTTCTTTACCCTTTAAGTCCTGCGCAGTTCCTATACCCAAATAGTTCTTCTTCATAGTTTCAAAACTATAACAATGCCGCTGCGGGGAGTCGAACCCCGATTTAGGGATTGAAAGCCCCTTGTCCTAGCCGTTAGACGACAGCGGCCTAAATTATTTCCAACAAAAAGTGTTCCGAATAATATTAATAATTATAACTATAACAATTATATTGATAAAAAACAAGCTTCATAGTACCATCTAAATGTAAATAATAACATTATGCTTATTTTATCTATAGAAACTTCCTGCGACGATACTTGTTTGGCTTTAATTGAAGTAAAGCCAAACAATCAAAAAAAAGATGCTTTCCGAGTAGTCTTTAATTTAGTATCTTCGCAAATTAAAGTTCATGCTCCTTATGGAGGGATCGTTCCAAATTTAGCTAAAAGAGAACATCAGAATAACCTCGTTCTTTTATTAAACAAAGGCCTGAAAAAACTTTCTGACAAGGAAAAAAGCAAAAAGGAGATTAATCTAACAAAACAGAAAAATAATAAATTAACAGAAATTTTAAACAGAGAAAAAACTTTATTAAAGAAACTAAAAACTTTCCTAAAATCGCAAAAGAAAATTCCTCGAATTGATTTAATCGCTATTACTATTGGTCCCGGACTAGAGCCCGCGCTTTGGACCGGAGTCAATTTGGCAAAAGTCCTGTCCTATCTCTGGCAAATACCAATCATCCCTATTAATCATCTTGAAGGACATATCACTGCTAACTGGCTTAAATTTTCAAAAGAAAAAGATCAGTTTAGAATTATTAACTCAAAAAAAATACTTCCGGCTGTCTGCCTGATTATTTCCGGAGGCCATACCCAGCTTGTCTTAATCAAAAAGTACGGTTCCTATGAGCTATTGGGAGAGACTTTAGATGACGCGGTCGGCGAAGCTTTTGATAAAGTAGCAAGAATGCTTAAACTCGGTTATCCGGGCGGACCAGCTATCGCTGAAATATCTGCACGGCACAAGAACAAGAAAACCATCAATATTCAACTGCCTCGTCC
>CAYZRO010000042.1:0-5075 GCA_964480905.1 uncultured Candidatus Saccharibacteria bacterium | reverse complement strand
AGATAATAATCTTTATAATTGTTTAATAACGAAATAAAAATGACCTTAAAGGTCATTTTTATTTCGTTATTAACGTTTACTCCATTGAGGGGCTCGCCGGGCCTTTTTTAAACCGAATTTTTTGCGTTCTTTCATTCTTGGATCGCGAGTTAAATAGCCTGCACGGCGAAGCTTTTTCCGAAAATCAGGATTAAACTTAACTAAAGCCCGCGCTATTCCATGCCTAATTGCCTCAGCCTGAGCAGCAATCCCTCCTCCTTTAACCTTTACAGATATCTCAAACCGATTTAAAGATTTCATTCTTCTCAAAGAAGCTTCAACAATCTTCTGAAGAGATAAAATCGGCAGATAATCTTTATAGAATTTGTCGTTTATCGTCATTTTTGCTTCTTCACCCTCAAAAGGTCGAACAGTAAATAAACGAACACGGGCTATTGAGGTTTTACGACGGCCAACTGCCTCCCAATAACGTCTTTTCGTCTGCGATTTTTTCTCTCCCTTTTCTTTAGATACCGTTGCTCTTTTTAACACTCTTTTCTCTTTAATAACTTTTTCTTTAGTGTCTTTTCCTTTAATAGTTTTTCTTTTGATATTCGGTGCTTTTATTTTCTTTTTTTTATTTTCTTGTTTTAAAGTCACTTTTTGAACAAAACCCAAGAATTAGATAATAAAAATTAATTAATTTTTATTTTCTAATTCTTTGGACTGACTCTCTTCTTGACCTTTAAAAAGTTTTAATCTTTTTATCATCTGACTGCGCAACTTATTCTTTGGCAACATGCCCCAAACAGCCTTTCTCACTACTTTCCTTGAATCTTTAGACATTAAATCTTCTAACTTAATGCCTTTGATACCGCCTGGATATCCTGAATGACGCCAATATATTTTTTGCTTTAACTTTCTACCTGTAATTTTTATCTTATCAGTATTAATTACAGTTACATAATCGCCCCTGTCAGCATAAGGGACAAAATTCGGCTTGTTTTTCCCACGCAGAAAATTAGCAATTATTACTGCTAACCTGCCTAAACTTTTATTTGTCGCGTCTATAATATGTTTTCCTCTTTCAACTTCCATAAATAAATTTATTCTTTACCTTATTTCTAGGTTATCTAACTAATTCAATAAATACCATTTTTGCTCCATCGCTTTGACGAGGACCTAAACGAACAATCCTTGTATAACCACCTGGACGATCCTGATAACGTTTACCTAAATCCTCTATCATTTTTTTCACAAGATCTCGGGGAAAATGCCTAGCTAAATATCGACGAGTACTTAAACTATCAACCTTGCTTTTAGTAATACATCTCTCCACTAAACGGCGTACCTCTTTAGCTTTAGCTTCAGTAGTTTTTATTTTCTCTTTGGAAAGTAAACTAATAGCTAAATGATAAATTAAAGCCTTTCGTTGATCTCGTTTTCTGCTTAATTTTCTGCCTTTCTTTTGATGATACATAAACTATTGCTTTAAAGATAAGTTTAACTTTTTTAAAACTTTTTTTATCTCTTTTAAACCCTTTTCTCCCAACCCCTCAAAACTGAGTATTGACTCTTCATTAAATCTAATTAATGACTTCAAAGTCTTAATTTTATTATTCATTAAGGCTTTCTTTGTTCTGCTTGACAATTTCAAATTCTCTATTTTAGTCTTAAGTATTTCTTCCTGTGCCTTTGATGTCTTTCCTTTCACTTGAATCTTCTCTGTTTTTTTCGCTAATGTCTTCCTCTCATCGCTATCTTTTGCCAATTTACTAATAACGGTAAACTGATTAACTAAAATCTCAGCCGCTCTGGCTAAAGCTTCTTCTGGCGAAATCGTCCCATCTGTTTCTAAATCTATTATCAAGCGATTAAAATCAGTTCTATCGCCAACACGCATATTTTCCACTTCGTAATTAACTTTCTTGATGGGAGTAAAAATAGCATCTAAGGCAACCTTGCCTACTTCTAATTTTTCTTTTTTCCTCGCCTCAACCGGCACATAACCCAATCCAGTTTCTATTTCTATTTCCATATCTAATTCTCCTTTTTTGTCAGTCAAAGTAGCTATATGACAATCTTTATTTATGATTTCCACATTAGAAGGTACTTTAATATCACTAGCCTTAACTTCTCTCTCTCCCTTAACTTTCAAAAAAGCTTTTATTGGCTCCTCGCCGCTAAAAACTTTTAATCTGACTTGTTTTAAGTTTAATAAAATTGAAACAACATCTTCTAAAATATAAGGAATAGTAGAAAATTCATGACTAACTCCTTTTATTTTTACGCCAGTAATCGCCGCTCCTCCCAACGAAGAAAGCAATACTCTCCTTAAAGCATTGCCTAAAGTTACACCATAACCAGGATAGCATCCTCCAATCTCAAAAATAGCTTTATTTTTTTCCTTCTTTAGTAATTTAGGCGATAAAGGAATAGGAATTTTATGCATAATATTTATATAATAAGAAATATACAGACCTACGAATAAATTATTCGTAAATCTACATACTTCATCTTGAATAAAAATCAATAATTAAACCTAAATCAATATTTTTTTCAACGTCCTCAAGCTTAGGTAAAGCAATAACTTTTGCCTCCATCTTTTCTTTATTCAAGTCAAGCCAATCAGGAGATTTATGTTTTTTCAAATTAGCAAATAAATCTTTAAAAATGGATTTCTTTAATGACTTATCTTTAATTTTTATAATCTGGCCTTGACGCACTTGATAAGAAGGTATATTAACTTTTCTCCCGTTAACCAATATATGACCATGACTGACAACTTGACGAGCTTGGCGACGAGATTTAGCCCAACCTAAACGAAAAACAACGTTATCTAATCTTCTTTCCAAAGCGCTGATTAAAAGCTCACGAATATCTCCTTTTTTCTTCATTCCTTCTTTAAAATATTTTCTAAGCTGCTGTTCAGAAATATTATAGATAAATCTCAGTTTTTGTTTTTCAGATAACTGACGACCATAATCAGAAACTCCTCCTTTTTTCCGCCGACTCCGGCCATGAACTCCCGGCGCATAAGGTTTGCGAATCATCGGACATTTTTGACTAAAACAACGGTCTCCTTTTAAAAAAAGTTTTTGGCCAAAACGTCTACATTTTTTACAAACAGAATCCATAATATTATAATATTTATTTAACTTACTCTTTACTAAATTATACTCTCCTAGGCTTAGGTGGTCGACACCCATTATGAGGAATCGGCGTAATATCTTTTATAAAGGATATCTCCAAACCATTGGCTGCCAAAGCCCGGATAGCAGATTCCCGACCCCCGCCGATGCCTTTAACAAAAACCTCTACTTCCTTAAGACCTACTTTCTTAACCTTTTCTACGACTGCCGCGGCAACCCGAGAAGCTGCGTAAGGAGTGGCTTTCTTAGGACCCTTAAACCCCAAATGACCGGCTGTCGCCCATGCTAAAACATTGCCATTTAAATCTGTCAAAGTAATAACTGTATTATTGTAAGTAGACCGAATATAAGCTTTTCCTTTTTCTACTTTCTTCTTTATCTTTGTCTGACGAGAGACAGCCTTACGTTGAGCCGCTTCACGCTGCTCTGTCTCTTTCAACAGCTCATCTTTGCTAATTTTTATAATTCTCTTTTTGCCCATTTATTTTTAAATAAAATAAAATTTTAATGATTGTTATATATAAACAAAAATAGACCAAAAATCAACCCTGTCTTTGCTTGTGCTTAGGATTCTGGCAAATAACATAAATTCGACCTTTCCGTCGCACTATTTTGCATTTCTTACAAATTTTTTTAACTGAAGCTCGCACTTTCATAAATAACATCCTAATAGTTTAAGTTTTTGTTAATTTTCGCCTACCGCTGCCGGCAGATCTCCGGACGTTGCCTCGAACCGTCCGACTATTTGTTTTTGTCTGTTGACCTCTCACTGGAAGTCCTTTACTATGACGAATCCCTCGATAACAACCAATGTCTTTCAATCGTTTTATATTCATCATAACTTTCCTTCTTAATTCTCCTTCAATAGGGTATTCCTTCTCTATAATTTCCTTTAATTGATTTATTTGTTGGGATGTCAATTCATTAGCTCGTAAATCAGGATTAATTTTTGTTCTCTGTAAAATTTTTCTACTCGAAGACAATCCTATTCCGTAAATATAGGTTAAAGCTATTTCAATTCTTTTATTGTCTGGTATATTAACTCCGGCAATACGAGGCATAATTTAAAACAACAAAAAAAGCCTATTATGCTTTTTTTGTTATGTTATTTTTTCTCCAAATCACCAATTAAGGGAAACGATAGATAATTCTTCCTTTTTTATCGTCATATGGACTCATTTCCACCCTTACTCTATCGCCTGACAAAACTCGAATAAAATTCAAACGCATCCGACCCGACAAATGAGCTAATATCTCTTGGCCTTCATCCAACTTAACCTTAAAAGTAGCGTTTGGCAAACATTCAATCACCTGACCTTCTTTATATATTGCTTCTTTCTGATTCATTTAGAACAATTTAACAAATAAAAATTATTTAGTCAACTATTTTACTCTTCTATAGTAATTTTAATTTTGCTTATTTCTTTTGGCACTTTTCTTACCCAAAATGGCCAAAAACTAACTTGAGCTGATTTTATCTCCTCCATATGCGATAAATAATGCCTAACAGCCGCCCCATCTTTCCCGGCCAAATCATTCTTTATCTTATCCGTATCAAGCTCCCAAGAAACATCTTCGTTAACTTTTATCTCCAATTTTAATTTGCCATTTTCAAAATCCGGCTGTACTTTCGTATATTCAATCTGACGGCTCTCTGACAAAGCTATACGATTAGATTCTAACCGCGCTTTAATAAAATCGTCAACTAATTTATTAATATCTTGTTCATTAAAAAGCAAAGCTTTCATTGTCATCTCTGCCTTCAAAACAAATTTATCAGCTTTATCGCCAACTTTTTTAAAACTGAAAAATACAGGCTCATCTTTAGATAAAGCCTCTGTTAAAAGCTTCAAGTCAGAAGGCATCTCTTGCTGAAATTCTCTAAGAATTTCCTTTTTCAATAAACTACTCAATGCTTCCTTTGCTTTATTCATGTCATCTTCC
>CAYZRO010000041.1:2650-5080 GCA_964480905.1 uncultured Candidatus Saccharibacteria bacterium | reverse complement strand
ATCTAAAATACTGCTAATCTGATAATAATAGCTTGCCCATCTCTTAAAATAAACATATTTTTTAAAACTATATGTATTTTGACTCATAAAAAGATAATATCCGATTAATTAAAGTATCTAAATTATGATTATCTTTTACATAATTTATAGCTAAATATTGATATTCTTTCAATTTCTTTTTGGGCCAATTAAAAACATTACCGATTTTCTCCGCTAAACTAAAAGGATCGTCCGCTTGAAAAACAAGTTCTTCGCTGAATTTATCAATAGTATAAACAGGCGAACAAACAATACAAATTAAACCGCAAGACATAGCTTCTAACACTGACTTGGCAAAGCCGCCTTGACATTGCATACAAATAAAAATATCGCCTTGTCGATAAAATTTAATAATATTTTTATTAGGGACAGAACCCAACCAATGAAAATAACTATCCAAATGGTAATATCTAATCTTCTTTTTAAGTTTCTTAAGATATTCATAATCTCTTTGATATATAGGGGCTCCTATAATTTTAACAGAAAAACGGTCTTTAAATTTTTTTTGCCTTGCTAAAATTTTTACAGCCCTAATCAAAACATCATAATTTTTTACTTGAGATATTCTACCTACAGAAATAAGATTATAACGATTTCCTTGATTTTTTCTAATCACTGATGGCTTAAATATATTTATATCAATGCCGTGCCCTGTTTCTTTTAACTTAGGCGTAATGAATTTAAAACTTGCCTTTGAAGGCGAAAAGATAAAATCCACAAAATAAACCGAAATTTTAGTTAAAAAAGAAACTTTTATATGAGCATACCATAATCCTATCCTTTTCCGAAAAATCTTCCAGAATAAACCGCCCATAATAACATAAACAGAATTCATATGAATAAAAACATTATCGTATTCTTTACGAAACTGCCAAATATATCTATAAAATCGCAGTAAATAAATGGTTTTTAATAGAAAACTAGGTAAATAATCTTTATATCTTTCTTTGCCTAAAGAAAGCACGACAACGTTCTTAGGAAGATGATATTCTCCTTTCTGTAAAACAATTACAAAAAGCTTATCTACTTTTTGTGAAAATTTATAAATCCAATTATGAAAAAAGCCTAACGTATCATCATTAATATCAATTTTTTGAGTGATTACTAAAAGATTCATAATCAAATTATTCTGTTTCTAAATTGGCTATTCTTTGCCAGAAAATAATCGTCTGTTTAATTGTTTTATCATAATCAAAACGAGAATGAATGTAATGATAAGCCGACTCGCCCATCTTTCTTCTCTTTTCTGGATGAATAATTAAATAGTTTAAGGCACGGACCAAAGATTCTTCGTCATTGATAGGAAACAATAAGCCAGTTTTTTTGTTCTTTATTACCTCTTTAGCGCCTGTAGTCATACTTGCCACTACAGGTTTGCCACAAGCTCCTGCTTCTACTAACACTCGACCAAAACTCTCGCTAAAAGAAGGCAAAATTACTATATCGGCTTTAAAATAATAATTGCATAAACTTTTATAAGGAATCCAGCCTATCCATTCAATATGCTGATATATAGACAAACTATAAGCTAATTTTTGACAATACCGTTTTTGAGGGCCTTGGCCAATAATAATCAATTTTACTTTTGGATGATTATTTAAAATTTTTTTAAACGCTTTCAATAAAAGAGGAATATTTTTAACTTTTACTAAACGACCAACGAACAAAAGATATATTTCTCTAATCGTCTTCTCAAATTTTTTCAATTTTAATGCTGGATTTGCTTGACGCTGGAAGAGTTTTAAATTAACCGGCATAGGAATAACTTCTATCTTATCAGAATTTATTTTTTGATCTTGTATTAATTTAAGCTTTGTCAACCGATTCACCACTCGAATCCCATCACACCTCTTTATTAAAAAATGAGCCAATATCAATAGTAAATAATTCCTCTTGTTTTCCTTAAGCCAATACGAATTTCCAAAAAAATCTCCGTGACAATTAATTAAAAGCGGTATTTTATATTTATATTTTATTAAGTATCCAATTAACCCTGTAATAAATGGATCCTGAGTTACAACTAAAGAATAGGGTTTACGCAATTTATAAATATTAAAAAGATGTCGACTTATTTTTAAGGCACTAAAAACATAAGAAAACACTGAAAAAGAATTGGTGGGATAAACAGTTAATTTATCGGTTATATGTTTGACTGAAAAAGACTTGTTCTTGTTTAAAACAATAATATCTAAATTACCATTAATTAAAACGGAATAATGATGGTGACGTTCAACCACATCATCGCTTTTTTTTTCATCAAAAAAAGATTTGTCCAAACTAATCATCAAAACTTTCATAAACAAGATTTTTAAATACGTTTAAAGTATTTTGAATCATTTCGGTTAAATTAAATTTTTGAACGTCCTTATATCCTTGGCGGCTAATTTTCAT
>CAYZRO010000041.1:0-2640 GCA_964480905.1 uncultured Candidatus Saccharibacteria bacterium | reverse complement strand
TTGCTTTTTATTATTATACTCCACCAAAAAGCCATTACGCTTACTCTTAATAATCTCGGGATTGCCACCAATGTTTGTAGTAATAACCGGCAAACCAACAGCCATTGCCTCTAGAATCGTATGAGGAAACCCTTCATAGCCTGTATTTAAAATAAATAGATCTGCCTTTAAATAAAAACGCTTAACTTCCATCAACGGCAAACGGCCTAAAATAAAAACATTTTTGGTTAATCCGAGTTTTTTTACTTTCTTTTTTAAAAATTTTTCTTGTGGCCCAGAACCAATAATTAAAAGCTTAAATTTGGAACTTTTTTTTAACAAATCAGGCATAATTTCTATCAATGCCTGAAAACCCTTCCAAGGCACTAAACGTCCTACCGAAAGCATCATAAAATCACTTTTAGAAGGATAAAATCTCGTTTTTAGAAAATCTGAGAATTGAGCTGAATTATACACTACTTTAATTTTCTTCATTTTTGCACCCCAACCAATAACAATTTTCTTTAAATATTGGCTGGGAACTATAATTCTGTCGGCTCTTTTAATTATAAACTGCTGTAATTTACGAAATAACTCAATTAACAAAGAGTATCTTTTCATTTGAAACTCATCTATAGTATCTTTTACTCCCCATCTCTGACAAGCTTGTTCCCAAATATAATCACCGGTAATCTTTATAATAAATTTTTTTCTTAATAAACGACTAACACACAAACTGGGTAATCCAGAGCTCACAGGTCCTTGAGCGTATATAACATCCGCTTTTTTTGCCAAAAAAAACAAACGCCAAAAATATAAAAAATGTCTTATAATTTTTATGCCTTTTATCCTTACAACCGGAAAATTATACTGACGGTCAAATTTATTAGGGATTTTTTGAGAATAACATATGACAAAAACATCATGGCCCCTACGTGTTAGTTCGTTTGATAAAATTTCAGAATAAGTAGCCGGTCCGCCTATCGCTGGCGGGAAAATACCAGCAGCAATAATAATGCGCATATCCTTATAAAAAATTTTAATCAGTTTAAAATTATCACTTGATATTCGGCTTTACAACCTTTATTATGAAATTAAAGAAAAGTAAAGTCAAGAATGATTAAATAGAGCAAAAATATGAAGATACTTTTTATCGTTACTCAGTCAGAATTTGGCGGAGCCCAAAAATATATTTATGAAATAGCTACTCATCTTAATCCTGATAAATATAAGATAACTGTTGCCGCCGGAATCCAAGGTAATAACAAACACAGCCTGCTTTCACGACTCAGAAAAAAAGGAATCAAGACATATCTTATCAAACATCTCAAACGCGAAATTAATCCTTATTATGATTTAAGAGCTTTTTTTGAAATAGAACAATTAATCAAAACAGAAAAACCTGATATTATTTTTCTAAACAGCACCAAAGCCGGTTTTTTAGGCTCAATGGCAGCTCATTGCAGCAAATTAAAAATTCCTGTAATTTACCGCATTGGCGGTTGGGCTTTTAACGAACCGAAATCATATTTGATTAAAAAATTCTACTTGTTAACAGAAAAAATCAGTGCCCCTTGGAAAGATATAATTATCAACAATTCTAAATTTGAAAAAGATCAAGCAATTAAATTAGGAATAAAACCAAAAAAAGAAATAGTTACTATTTACAACGGTATTGATTTTAATCAAGAAATTTTTCTTGAAAAAAACAAAGCAAAAAATATATTGCTGAAAAAAATTAAAAAAATCAAGCCGGAAATTGAATCATTGGATAAAAAAATTGTTGGCACAATTGCCAATTTATATTTCAATAAAGGATTAATCTCATTAATTGAAGCGGCAGAACAGCTTTTTTATTCGCCGTATTTAAGAAAAAATTTAGACTTTATCATAATAGGACAAGGACGCCAAGAAAAACATTTACGGAAATTAATAAAAAAGTATGATTTGGAAAATGACGTATTTATAATTAATGACTTGCCAAATGCCTCACGCTATTTGAAAGCTTTTGATATTTTTGTCTTACCATCCTTAAAAGAAGGAATGCCTTGGGCTGTTTTAGAAGCAATGACTGCCGGTTTGCCAATTATAGCCACCAAAGTCGGCGCTTTACCCGAAATGCTTATTTCAAACTCAAAACAATATGGATTTTTAATCAAGCCTAACCAACCAAAGCATTTAGCTGAAGCTATACTAAACTTAATTCATAATTCAAAATTTAGAAAGAAAATGGGCAAATTGGCTCAAAAACAAGTAAAGGAAAAATTCAATTTAGAAAAAATGGTTGAATCTACAGAAAAAACCATCCAAAGTCTTTTAAAGTAAATTAAAATAATATATCTGATTAATTAAAATAAAAATTACCCCGCTGTTAACAAACAGCGGGGTAATTTTAGTTTTCCTCCCGGTTCAACTGCTTACAAGGAAAAACAGACCGGGTCCAATTCAATCAAAACATTACTGAGCCTTTAGATATGGTCCTCTAGCTGGCAGTTTATCAAGCACTCCAGCCACATTAGCTTGATCATTATTCTGATCAGTACCAGAATAATCAACCCATTTAATTACATTGGCTTGATCTTGCAAAACTAGTTGGAAATAATCAGCACCTACTCCATTGGTCGTATCAACTGGATCATCATAATTTGAAAGATCCATTTC
>CAYZRO010000040.1:0-5154 GCA_964480905.1 uncultured Candidatus Saccharibacteria bacterium | reverse complement strand
GAACCTAGATTAACGGATCCAGAGTCCGCTGTCCTACCATTAGACGACCCGGCAACATAATTTTTTTATACATTCAAATAACGCCTGATTGCCACTAAACTACTTACTCCGCCCAGAATCATTCCCACACCTATTAACAAACCAAAAATCGACCAAAAATTAACTTGAAAATAATATAATAAATCAGTGTCAGGAAGAAAAGCATTAAGTTTTGGCGAAAGCCAAAGCAGAACAGGATAAGCAATAGCCAAAGTCAAAAAAGCTGCAATTATTCCATAAAGAATGCCTTCTATGATAAAAGGCCCACGGATAAACCAATTGCTGGCCCCAACTAATCTCATTACGCCTATTTCCTCTCTAGAGTTATAAATAGCTAAACGAATGGTATTAAAAGCGACTAAAATTGTAATCAAAGCTAAAGCCAAGCTAATGATTGTTCCGCTTCGACGGCTTGTTCTGGTGAAATACGAAAGTTTAATAATTGCCTGCTTATTTTCCTTATAATTTACTTTATCAATGAGTTTCTGACGAACTGGCGTCTCTAAAAAACGAACAATTGATTCATATTGATCTACCATTTGCGCTTTAATATTCAAAGAAGCATTCAAAGGATTTTTATCAAGTTCGTTTAAGCTCTCCATAATAACTTGATTATTACTATGTTTTTCTTTAAATCTTTTCAAGGCATCGTCTCGTGAAACATATTCAACATCTTTTACCTCGTTGAGCTTGGCTAACTGAGTTTTAATTTTTAATATATCGCTTTCAGCGACGTCTGGCTTAAAATAAACACTGATATCAATTTTATTCTGCAAAGTGTCCAAAAGATAATTCGCCGTAACATTTAGGAATAAAAGTCCTAGCATTACTAAAAGAGTTAATGACATAACTAAAACAGTAGCGCTAGACAACCATTTGTTGCGCCAGAAATTTAAACATCCTGACTTTATAATTCGATAAAATGTTACTATAAAAGAATTCTCCATAAATTATAAATTGCTAGATAAAATTATTAAATAAATTTTAAAGAATATATTTTCCTCTTTTTTCATCGCGAATTAAACGACCTTCCTTAAAAGTAATAACTCGATGTTGCAAGGCATTAACAATATCTCTATCATGAGTTGCTAGTAAAATAGTTGTTCCCAACTCATTTATCTTATTAAGCAATCTGACAATTTCCCATGTGTTAATCAAATCTAAATTGCCTGTAGGCTCATCAGCCATAATTATCTTTGGGCGATGTATTAAAGCGCGTGCAATAGCCACTCTCTGCTTTTCACCGCCGGAAAGCTGAGCTGGAAAATGATCAGCTTTATCCAAAAGACCGACTAATTTTAACACCTGAGGAACTCCTTCTTCTATTTCCTTATTGCCTTGACCGCTCACTTCTAAAGCAAAAGAAACATTCTCATAAACTGTTTTGTTAGAAATTAATTTAAAATCCTGAAAAATCATACCAATATTTCTCCGCAAAAGATGCATCTGATTAGAAGGCAGTTCATGTATATTTTGGTCGCCCCAAAAAACTTGCCCTTTAGTCGGTCTCTCTTCTCCTATTAATAATTTTAACAAAGTAGTCTTACCGGCACCTGACGGTCCAGCTATAGAGACAAATTCATGAGGCTGTATTTCTAAAGAAACATTTTTTAAAGCCACTGAATTTCCCGGATAAATTTTACTTACCCTAACAAATTTTATCATTGTTTTTTTATTTCAATTATTTATTTTTAATCTGCCATTTTAGCTCAGCTTCGATAAAACCATCTAAATAACCGTCTAATATCTTATCTGGATGTTTGCTTTCAAAGCCTGTTCTATGATCTTTAACTAATTTATAAGGATGAAGAATATACGATCTAATCTGCTGTCCCCATTCTATAGGCGCCGGTTGTCCTTTAAGACGTTTCTTTTCTCTTTCCTGTTTGCTTTGATAATATTGGAATAACTTTGTGTAAAGTATTTTTAAAGCTCGGGATTTATTTTCTCCCTGCAATCGTTCGCTCTGGCAGGCTACGCTAATTCCGGTAGGCAAATGGGTAATTCTAACAGCAGACTCTGTTTTATTAACATATTGACCGCCGGGCCCGGAAGCCCGATAAGTATCAACTTTTAAATCCTCGGGTCTTATCACAATATCTTTTAATTTATCAAATTCAGGCAAAACTTCAACCAAGGCAAACGAAGTATGACGAAGATGATCGGCATTAAAGGGCGAAAGGCGCACCAACCGATGTGTGCCTGATTCTTTTTTTAAATAACCGTAAGCAAAACGTCCTTTTATTTCAACTACAGCATTTTTAATACCAGCTTCTTGGCCAGGAGTTATCTCAACAACTTGAGCCTGCCAATTTTTATGTTCAGCATAATGAAGATACATTCTTAACAGCATCTCAGCCCAATCTTGGGCTTCAGTCCCGCCTGCTCCTGCATAAATACTTAAAACCGCATTACGAATATCATAAAGGCCATTTAAAAAAATTTTAATTTCTTCTTTTCTTAACTCTTTATCTAATTGAATTAATTTTGTCGCTATCTCTTTCTTTAAATGTAAATCGTCCTGACTTAAATCTATCAATTGTTTTAAATTGTTAAGTTCATCCTCTAAATTATCCCATATCTTTACTTCTTTTTGTAGGGCAGTTAACTCGGAAATTATTTTTTCGGCTTGCTGACGATCCTGCCAAAATGTTGGCTGATTAATTTTGCTTTCCAAATTCCTTATTTTTTCTAAACATTTGTCCAAATCAAAGACAGTCTTTAACTTTTAAAAGCCTTTGCTGAAGGTTTTCAATTTTTTTTCTTAATTTTTTTTGTATCTCTTCCATACAAAAATCACTATAACACAAAAATGAAAAATAACAAACTTAAATCAATTAGCCGGAGAGAGGACTTGAACCTCTAACCTCTGCTTTACGAAAGCATTGCTCTGCCAATTGAGCTACTCCGGCAACTTTATTTAATTAAAGTATCTTAACATTATTAGACATTAATTTCAATAAAGAATTAAGTTTAAATTAACAGGAATAATATAAAAAACAATTTTCCCAAATAATTATTCCTTGAATGATATCTTTTTTTCTGATATATTTGTTATATATGAAAAAAATCAAATTCACTAAGGCTTATCAAGCAAAAACAACCGAATCCAAAATATATCGATATTGGCAAAAATCAGGATATTTTAATCCTGATAAATTACCTTCTCGGCATAAAAAAACATTTTGTATTGTTCTCCCCCCGCCCAATATTACCGGAACTCTTCACATGGGCCACGCTTTAAATGCCGTCATCCAAGACATTATTATTCGCTGGAAACGCATGCAAGGATACAAAACGCTCTGGCTACCAGGTATTGATCATGCCGGCATCGCTACCCAAAATGTCGTGGAAAAAGAATTAAAAAAGCAAGGATTAACAAGACAAGATTTAGGAAGAGAAAAATTTGTAAAAAAAATATGGGAATGGAAAAAGAAATACGGTCATATTATTTTAGACCAGTTTAAAAAATTAGGTGCTTCTTGTGATTGGTCTAGAACGACTTTTACCTTAGACAAAAAATACCAAAAAGCGGTCATGACCGCTTTTTGGTATTATTACCAAAAGGGATGGATCTATCAAGGAAAACGGGTTATTAACTGGTGTCCAAGATGCTCTACAAGTCTCTCAGATTTAGAAGTAGAATACAAAGAAAGAAAAGGACATCTTTGGTTTATAAAATATCCTCTCGTTAACAATAAAACAAAAAAATATATTACTGTAGCAACAACAAGACCGGAAACTATGCTTGGCGATACGGCAATCGCTGTCCACCCAGAAGATTCTCGTTATAAAAATCTTGTAGGACAGCAAGTCAAAGTACCTCTCACTCACCGTAATGTTCCTATTATCACAGATAAGAACATAGATCCAAAATTTGGAACTGGCGCATTAAAAGTTACTCCAGCTCATGATTTGACTGATTTTGAAATAGGTCAAAAGCATCACTTGCCTATCATTCAAGTTATTGACATAAATGGACGAATGGATAAAAATGCCGGTCCCTCTTTCCAAAAATTAACTGTCCAAGAAGCCCGCGAAAAAATAATCAAAGAATTAAAAAAACAAAAATTAATAGAAAAAATTAAAAAATACAATCATAGAATTCCTATTTGCTCGCGTTGCGGAACGACTATTGAACTACTCATCAGTCCTCAATGGTTTTTAAAGATGGACAAGCTTTCCCAAACCGCCATTAAGGCTGTAAAAGAGAAAAAAATTAAGTTTCATCCTAAAAAATGGGAAAAAATTTATTTTAATTGGCTAAATAATATCAAAGATTGGTGCATTTCGCGTCAATTATGGTGGGGACATCGTCTGCCAATATGGCAATGTCAGAATGAAAATAGTAAAAATAAATTTTTTGTTTCTTTGAAAATCCCTAAGAAATGTCCTGTTTGTCAGAAATGCCGGCCAAAACAAGTAGATGATGTTCTGGATACTTGGTTTTCTTCTGCACTCTGGCCTTTTGCCTCTCTCGGCTGGCCGTCTTTTAATAAAAAAGACAAAGAAAAAAATGATTTGGCTATTTATTATCCGACGAACGTATTGGTTACAGCTCGTGATATTATTAACCTCTGGGTAGCTCGAATGATTTTTTCAGGCCTAGAATTAACTGGCAAAAAACCATTTACTGATGTAATCATTCATGCCACTATATTAACTAAAGAAGGAAAAAGAATGTCCAAATCTTTAGGCACAGGCATTGATCCATTAAAATTAGTTGAAAAATACGGAGCTGACGCTACCCGTTTCGGACTAATTTACCAAGCAATGACCAATCAAGATATTCACTTTAATGAAGATACTATTTTAGCAGGGAAAAAATTTTGTAATAAAATCTGGAATGCTAGCCGTTTTGTCGTCTTTTTATATGAAAATAACCAGTCAAAAAGAAAAATCTCCTTAAGAACAGTTAATAAAATAAAAAACAAAACAAAATTAACAGCGGCTGATAAAAAAATAATAGAACAGTTACAACAAACAAATAAAAGAATAGGAAAATATTTAGAAAATTTTCAATTCGGTCCGGCAATTCACGTTCTTTATGATTTTTTCTGGCATAATTTCTGTGATGTCTACATTGAAACAGCTAAAAAACAAAATGAAGACCCC
>CAYZRO010000039.1:0-5347 GCA_964480905.1 uncultured Candidatus Saccharibacteria bacterium | reverse complement strand
TTCTACCTCTTTTTGCTCTAACTTCTTCTGGTCAGCAACTTCTTCTTTGCTTTTTGTTTTATCTTCTAAAGTCATAATTTTTATACTGAAGTCAAAAACTACTCAAAACTTATTGTCATTTAAGCAGTTTTAGAATTTGCTTCAGCGTTATCATTTTTATTTTTTATTGATTCTAAAACAAATAATAATTTTGTAATATTGTTTTTTAAATCGCTTATTAAATTATATAAAGGAGAATTCAGACATCTAATCATTTTAGCTAAAAGCTCTTCCCTGGTTGGCAATAAAGCTATCTTGTTCAGTTCTTCTTGAGAAAGAAATTTATTCTCTAACAAACCGCCTAATATCTGTAAAGCTTCATTTGTCTGAGAAAAATCATAAATAAGTTTAGTCAATTTTATTTCATCATTACCAAAAGCCAAAGCTAATGAACCGGCAAATTGTTCTATATCTATATCTAATCCTTTCTTTTTAAAAGCTAAATTTATTAAACTTTTCTTAGCTACTTGATAAATCATCTTTTCAGCTTTAAGCGCATTGCGTAACACCTGCAATTGTTCAACATTTAATCCGGTAAAATCCGTAAATATAACAATTCTGTTATTTCCCAGTCTCTCGGCTATCTTTTCTATAATTTCTTGTTTTTCTTTTTTGTTTAACATAAATAAAATAAAACTACGGCAAAACCGTAGACAAAATAAAAAACTTAAATAACCTCGATGGGTCTTACTAACTGCCCATTGTCTACGGTTTTATCTTTTATAATTATACTTTACTTCTCATTATTAGCATTTGTCAAGGCCTTAACCAAAGCTTGACCAAATTCATCCGCTGCTTTAGGACCATTGGCTGTTATTAAATTTCTGTCAATCACTACTGGTTGATCCTGATAAAAAGCTCCATTTTCTTCTAACTCTTTTATTGGCGCCCTGTCAAGCGTACTAGACCAAACAGTGGCTTTCATACTGGAAATAGCGCCGGCTTTGGCTAAAATCAAAGGGGCAATGCAAATAGCGCCTAATATTTTCTTTTTTACCATTGCTTCGTTAGCAATACGATTGCAATCAGCATTATTTATTAAATCTACTGCTCCTGGCCCTCCAATAAAAACTATAGCATCATATCTGGCAACAAACAAATCTTTTAGAAGCACCTCCACATTAACCTCACCTCCATCAATCCCTTTAGCAATTCCCTTTTGAGTGCTGGCTGTGAAAATTTCCGCACCGGCTCTCTCTAAAATTTGTTTTGGAACAAAATATTCCTCATCGCGGAAATCTCTATAAGCGACTATCATTGCCACTTTTTTGCCTCGCAATGCCTGTTCATTATCAGTTCCCATTGATTTATCCTCTTTTAAAGACTTTCCCATACATCCATTAAAGATAAAAATAGGAATTATTAAAAGAGGCAGGAAAAGCTTAGCATTCATAATTATACCATTTTATGGTCTTTTATTATAACATAATTATAACATAAAAAAACTCAATTACAACCGAATAAATATCTAAAGATTTCTTGGTTATTTTTTTTAATTTAAATATTTTTGTTTATTTCGCTTATGCTCTTCTAAAGTTTTGCTAAAGACTGTCTCGCCATCCAGCTTAGAAAGAAAATACTTATATTCAGTCTTTAAAGGATAAATGGCCGCTTTAATTGCCTCTAGGCCGGGATTGTTAATCGGCGTAGGCGGCAGCCCTTGATGAATATAGGTATTGTACGGGGATTCAGTTCTTGTTTCTTCATAACTATAACGCCATTTGTGTTGACCTAAAATATAAGCAATAGTGGCGCATGACTGGAGCGGCATCCCTTCATCTAATCGCCGCCAAAAGATATCAGCTACCATTTGCCTGTCTTCGAAACTAATCACTTCTTTTTCTAAAATGCTAGCCATAATTAAAATATCATACAGACTTTTTTGTTGACTTTTAATGTCATTAAGCATTTGTTGATTAATTTTTTGATTAAAATTGTCTAGCATCTTTATCACCACTTCCTTAGCCGAAGAATTTTTATAAAAATTATAAGTATCGGGGAAAAGAAATCCTTCCAAGCCAATTTCTCCTCCATAATCTTTAATCTTTTGCTGATAACTTTCAGGTAAACCGCTAGGCGCCCAAATAAAACTAACAAAATCTTTTTTTGAAACAATGCCTGCCCTTTCCAAATATTGACCTATTTCTTCTGCTGTGCAACCTTCTGGAAATGTCACTGATACTTCATTATCTATTAAATCGCCGCCAACAATAGCATCTGCAATTTGAGCAATGCTCATTTGGCTATTTAAAGAATATTCGCCAGCCTGCAAATTTCTAAGCTTGCCTCTTTGCCAAAGATAATAAAGAAAAAGCCATTTATGTTTAATTAATCCTTTATCAGATAATGCTTGAGCAATTTCTCTGGCTCCTTGACCAGTGCTAACAACAAAATTAATTTTTAAATCTTGAGAACTGGAAGGCTGAGAAATTAAAAACCAGCAATAAAAATTTCCTAAAATTAAAAAAATAACAATTGCCAGAACTATTAAATATAAAAGGTATTTTTTTAAAGGGATCATCATCATAAAAATATAATCTATTTACTACTAATCAAAGGCACAAAAATAAACCCCGGATATTCGTATTTCTTAAACTTAGTTTTTGATTTCTTAATCAAAAGAAGAAGACTGTTATTAACGGGCAAAACTAATCGTCCTCCAATTTTAAGTCTTTTTTTCCAAAATTGAGGAACTTCTTTGGCAGAGGCGGCGGCGATAATTTTGTCAAAATATAGTCCTTTTGGCAAATCTTTGTTAGCATCACCACAGATAATATCTACAATTCCCTTTTTTATAAAATTATATTTTGATAAATTATTTCTGGCAAATTCAACTAATTCAGGGATAAGCTCTATAGCAATCACTTTTCCCGAAGACTCCTTTTTTCTGCTTCTATTAAAAAAGCTTTCCTGATAATAGTTATTGCTTGATTTGCTAACAATATACGCCAAAATGGCTGTCTGCCATCCAGAACCAGCCCCTATGTCTAAAATTGTCTCGCCGGCTTTAGGCTGAAGTAATTCCAGCATAAAAGCTACGGTTAAAGGCTGGGAAATTGTCTGGCCATAACCAATAGATAAAGGAATATTAAAATAAGCTTGAAACTGCAGATTATCCGGAACAAAATCAGCTCTGTCTATACTCTTAAAAGCTTTTATAATGTTATTGGTTCTTAAATATCGGGCTTTTATTAAATCATTTATCAAACTCAACCATTCTTGATTTTTCTTTGCTCTCATATTTATATTTTATACTATTTATTCCGGTCAAACAATTTACCAAATAAAAGTTCCTTGAATATTAATCAAGGAACTTTAAAATTAATTGATTAATTATCACCATCCTACCTCCTTTCTTGTGTCTCCCTTTTTTCTTCTATTTGGTTCCACCATATTTTTAATTCCTTCTTTATATATCGAGCAAAACTAATCTCGCTCAATAATCCTCTTAATTCTCTATCAAGCTCAATATAATATATTTTCTCTAAAGGCAAGTTCAAAATTTTTTCCATCAAACTATCAATCTCCGCTATCTTCTGTTTTATTGAAACGGAAAATTTCTCAAACTCCGACTTGCCCATACGAACGAAATAGTAAAGAGAACGAGATTTATTTGAAGGACAACTAAACGCATTTAAATGCCTGAAAATATCTGAATGAGATGCTTCTCTAATTTCTTTTAAAAGAAATTTCAATTTTTTGGTATCTAAATTTTTATTAACCATTTCTATCACCTCTCTTTTTTTAAATTTTAAATTTAAAAGAACATCTATTTTTTAATCTTCTTGAGATAACTTTATTATTTTCTCACTAATTTCTTTAATTAATTTTGGATGCTCTTTTAAATATTGCTTGGAAGCCTCTAATCCTTGACCTAACTTTTCGCTTCCATAATTAAACCAAGCGCCGTTTTTGCTGATAAGACCGTAACGAACGCCAGTATTAATCAAATCTCCTTCATAGGAAATACCTTGATTATACATAATATCAAATTCGGCTGTTTTAAAAGGTGGAGCAACTTTGTTTTTTACTACTTTTGCTTTTACTCTACTGCCAATAATTTGGTCGCCTTGTTTAATCTGAGCTGAACGACGGACTTCAATGCGAACCGAAGAATAAAACTTTAAAGCCTTGCCCCCCGGGGTTTCCTCGGGATTACCAAACATTATGCCAATTTTCATTCTAATTTGATTGATAAAAATGATTGCTGTCTCTGTTTTAGCGGCGATAGCCGTTAATTTTCTAAGGGCCTGAGACATCAACCGCGCCTGAAGCCCGATATGCTGATCTCCCATTTCTCCTTCTATTTCAACTCGAGGCGTTAAAGCAGCTACTGAATCTATTACCACTAAATCAACAGCCTTGGACCTAACCAAAGTTTCTACTATTTCTAAAGCTTGCTCGCCAGTATCTGGCTGAGAAATTAATAAATCATCTACTTTTACTCCTATACGTTTAGCATACTCTGGATCTAAGGCATGTTCAGCGTCAACAAAAGCGGCTGACCCGCCTGATTTCTGACAGTTCGCTACTATATGAAGCGCCAAAGTAGTCTTACCGCTTGATTCAGGACCATAGATTTCTATAATTCTTCCCTTAGGAATACCTCCTACGCCCAAAGCCAGGTCAAGAGAAATAGAACCGGTCGGGATAACATCAACATCTACCTTTCTTGCCTCTCCTAATTTCATAATTGAACCTTCACCAAACCTCTGTTTGATCTCATCAATGGCAGATTGAAGCAATTGACTTTTTCCATTGGTAGTTTTATTCTTGGCTGATATATTTTTAGGCATAAATTTTTAAATATTGCCACTAAAGTTTATTGATAAAAAACTCTTAATGTCTTTTTTTTAACCTTTCCCAAACGATTTTTGGCTTCAAGTTGGATAATGTTTAACCCCTTCTGAAGATAAATTTTCTCATCAAAAATTCCTCCTTCACTAATATTTACATTTTGGCCATTAATTGTCAAACTGCTTTCCATCGTAACCTTCCCTTGAATTTCTATTGTTGATTGATGAACCACAAACTCTTTTTCAGGAGGATTAAAAATAATAATTGAAGGCAAACGGAATAAAAAGCTAGCTTGATAGAAAATATAACCACAAATAAAACAAAAAACCGCTAAAATCATCAAGTAATAAAAAAATTTTGGAGTAATTCTAAATTTCATTAATCCCTTAATTCGTCTTATTTCGCTTGATTATCACTGCCAAAAAGCTTTATTTTTTGTTCAACTATTTTCTGCATAGCTGCCATCGCTCTCGGCATTACTTTATAAGGAACAATCTCATCTGGCATCTCA
>CAYZRO010000038.1:0-5374 GCA_964480905.1 uncultured Candidatus Saccharibacteria bacterium | reverse complement strand
GCTTGAGCATTAAAGACTTGGATAATTAATGTTCCGCCTCCTTCTATTGTTTCAATGCCGGGCGGAGCAAAATTTGAGATAGCAATGACTGGATCTACGGGTTGTTTGCTAGGCCATGTTACTTCGATTCTTGCTTTTTTATAATCGGCGGTTATACCGTTTTCATCGTTTTCGCCTTCACCGTCACTCGGGTCGTCAATGTATTGAATAAATGTTTTGATTGTGTATTGGATATTGTTTAGAGAAATTGTTTGGTTTTGAGGTATTGGCCCAGGGGGTATGCCGCCTTCTGTGCCAATATCGTTGTATGCCAAATTTCTGATTTTTTCCATCTGTTCATTGGCTAGGCTGACAGCGCCGATTCTGGCTTTGTCACGTTCATTCATTTTCAAACTGAAATTAAGGGTTTCATAGATTCCTAAAATAACAATGACTAAAAGACTTAAGCCAATAATAGCGTCTATTAAAGTAAAACCATTTTTTTTGAATATGTGAGACATGTTTTACATAGCAGAACTAATGCTGTATATTGGTTGAAACATAGAAATAGCGAAGAATCCGACTGCTCCCCCGATAATTATCATTAATACCGGTTCGATAATTGAGGAGAGATTTTTTGTCACTTCTGTCACTTCTTCTTCATAAAAATCGGCTAGCTCACTGAGAATTTTTGAAAGAGTGCCTGTTTTTTCTCCCACTTGTATCATTTGAATGGCCATTACTGGATATAAGTGGGGATATTCAGATAAAATTTTACTTAGTTCTTCTCCTTTTCTTACTCTTTTAATTGATTCTATTAAGGATTCGCGGAAGAGTAAATTTGTTAGTGTGTGCGAGACGATTTCTAAGGCTCTGGCTATGGCTACGCCGCTGGACATTAAAGAACTTAATGTTCGGGCGAAACGCGCTGATTGTATTTTGATGATAATTTTGCCCAAAATAGGCAGACGTAGCGAGACAATGCTTATAAACCTTTTTAATGATTTACTTTTTTTGATTGATAAACGTGACAAGACAAAAGATATGAGAAATACTAGAAATATTAAAGGCCAATAATGACTGAAGAATTTACTTGTTTTAATTACTAAACGCGTAGTGAAAGGCAACTCTATATTGAGATCTTCAAAAACAGCTGTTAGTTTAGGAACAACAAAAATCATCATAACAATACCGATGATTATCATGGCTGTTAAAATAACAGCCGGATAGATCATTGCTCCTTTAACTTTTCTTTTTAATTCATAATCTTTTTTTAATTGATTAGAGAGAAGAAAAAGTATTTCTTCTAAGTTGCCTCCTGTTTCGCCTACTTTTACCATGTTAATAAATAATTCAGAAAAGACACGCGGGTATTTTTTAAGCGAATCACTGAAAGATTGTCCTTTTTTAATATTGTCCTCCATTTCTTCAATAATCTTTTTAAAATTGCTATTTTTAGCCTGTTTTTTTAATACGTTCAGTCCTTGAGTTAAAGAAAGCCCTGCTTTAATCATTACAGCTAAATGGTGCGTAAATAATATTTTTTCTTTTGCCGGCACTTTGCCAAATTTTTCAAAAAAGAGCTTAAATTTATTTTCTTTTTTTTCTTCTATTAAAGCTGGTTCTACATGGGTTAAGATAAATCCTTGACTTCGCAAGGTATGAGCTAAATCGCGTTCATTAAGAGCTTCTTGTCTTCCAGACTTGATTCTTCCTTTTTCATTTTTGGCAGTATAAATAAAAATTGGCATATTCCTTATTTTTTATTCTTTGGTTACTCTTAAAATTTCTTCAATAGAGGTGATGCCTTGAGCTGCTTTAATAAATCCGTCTTCTAACATAGTAATCATTCCTTGTTTTTTGGCTTGCTCGGTAATTTCATCACTAGTTGCTCTTTTAACGATTAATTCTTTAATACTTTCTGTGACTTCTAATACTTCGTGAATGCCAATGCGGCCTTTATAACCTTCAGGGCATTCTTTTGATGGTTTTGCTTTATAAAATTCTATGTTAGACCAGTTTGTTTTTGAATGAATAATTTTTCGTTGTTTTAATATCTTTAGTATATGCTTAAGATCAGCTCGGCGTTCCAATTCTTTTATTTCCTCAGGTTTTAGTCGATATTTTTCCCGATTTTCTGGACAAAGTCTTCTAACTAACCTTTGGGCAATAACAATATTTAATGTTGAAGCAATGAGAAATGGTTCGGCTTTCATATCAATAAGTCGCGGCATAGCTCCGGCGGAACTGTTTGTATGCAGAGTGGAAAGAACTAAATGGCCAGTTAAAGCGGCATTAATGGCTAGGGAAGCCGTTTCGTTGTCTCTAATTTCACCAACCATAATAATATCAGGATCTTGTCTGACCAAGGCTCTTAATCCATTAGCAAAGGTTAATCCAATTTTTGGCTTTACCTGCGTTTGATTAATTCGAGGTATTCTATATTCTATTGGGTCTTCAATAGTCGAGATATTAACTTTGGGCGTATTCAATATATCTAAGATAGTATAAAGAGTGGTAGTTTTGCCACAGCCAGTTGGACCGGTGGCGAGAATCATACCTGTTGGTTTGCGGATATTACGGTGAATAATTTCAATATTTTCTTCGCTGAAACCTAAAGTTTCTAAAGTGAATCCTTTTGCACTTTCTGGCAGTAGCCGCAAGACAATTTTTTCACCATCATAGACTGGTAATATAGAAACCCTAAAAGATACTTTGTACTCTTCAGTTTCGATTTTAAAACGACCGTCTTGAGGCAAGCGATGTTCATCCAATTTAAGGTTGGATAAGACTTTTATCCTAGCTACGATACCGGAAAGAACCTGTTTAGGTAATGTCATTGCATCATGAAGAATGCCATCAATGCGGTATCTAACAATTACTTCTTTTTCAGCCGGCTCTATGTGGATATCTGAAGCATTTTGAAGTATGGCATGTTTGAGCAGAGTATCAACTATTTTAACAATAGGTAAATCTTGAGCCACTTTTTCTAGTTCTTCTTTGGGTCTTTCTTTGTCTTTCTTTTCTTCAGGAATTGTGACAATTTTAGCTTCTTTATCGATAATTTCTCCAAATTCTGCTTGGAGAGATTTTTGATATTGTTTCAATATATTTTTGATACTGGCGACAGAAGTTAAGCGAGGCAAGATACGATAATTAGTTTTCTTTTTGATAAAATCAATCATTTGCAGATCTTCAGGATCAAGCATTGCCACTTCTAAGTTTTGGCCTTTTTTGCGATAGGCGACAATATTATGTTTTCTGGCAATAGGTTCAGGGATGATCCGGAGAATTTCGTCCGGAACTATTTCTTTTTCAAGATTGACGAAAGGAATACCTAGAATATAGGCTTCTAAACGAGAAATTTTTTCTTCGCTGATTAATCCCTTCTTTATTAAAATATCTTTTAGTCTTTTTTTCTTTTCTTTGGCTTCTTTTTCGGCTTCTTCAATTTTTTCTTTTGGAATTAAGTCGCTGTCTAAAAGAAATGCTTTAAGTTGTTCAGAAGAAACTTGCATAAAATTTATTTAATAACTTCTTTAATTTTTTCAATAATTTCAGGTAATGTGTAATTGGCTTTAACTAAATAAGTTGTTGCTCCCAGTTCAATAGCTTTTTCTATGTCAGGCGGATTTTCTAGATTAGTCAAAACCACCACTGGAATATCCTTTGTTGATTGATTCTTTTTTAATTCTTCTAAAACTGCAAAGCCGTCTAATTTTGGCAGAATAAGGTCTAATAAAATGAGGTCTGGTTTATGCTTTTTAGCTAGATTTAAACCATTTTTGCCATCAAGAGCGGTAAGGATATTAAAATGTTCTTTTTTTAAAGCTTGGCTTACTGTTTTTTGAAGACCTGTTTCGTCTTCGATAAAAAGAATAGTTTTCATAATTTATGCGATTTTATGGAAATTATACGAGTACAAATAATATTGTATTCGTACTATGCCATAATTCATCGCAATATTCTTAAAAATACAAAATTATTATAAGAAACTATGATTAAGCACTTGGTAATTCAAACCAGAAATTACTGCCTTTGTTTTCTTGGCTGTCAAAGCCAATTTTTCCTTGAGAGGCTTTAATAATTGCTTGAGCGATAAAAAGACCTAAACCTGTGCCTTGGGTTTGATATTTACGAATATTATTAGCCCTGAAAAATTTTTGAAAAATAAATTTCTGATCTTCTTTGGGAATACCGACGCCTTTATCAATAATTTCACATCGGACTTTTTTATCATTTTGAGAAAGCTTAACTTCTATTTTTTTAATTTTTCCGATATATCTAAGAGCATTATCAATAATATTTTTTACGACCAAAAAAATTTTTTCAGGATCAGCCATAACAGAATATGATTGACAAGGATCAAAATTTAATTGAATTTTAACCTTTTGTTTATCAATTGACGGTTTTATTTCTTTAATTACTTGATGGATAATTGAATTTAAAGAAATTTTTTTTGGTTTTAAAACAAGATGGTTTTCTTCAATGCGAGAAACGATTAACAAGTCATTTATTAGTTTAATCATTAGTTCATTATTTTCTTTGATAAGTTTTAGATATTCTTTCTGCTGGATATTTTTTGATTCTTTGTCAAGAAGTAAATTAAGGCTCCATTTTATATTAACCAACGGAGTGCGTAATCGATGCGAGACAATACTGATAAATTCAGATTTTATTCGATTTGCTCTAACTAATTCTTCAAATCCACGACTGACTGCATAACCGATAATCATTAAAGCAGTCGTTATACCAATTAATAGAGAGAGGATGAGTTGAGTGCTAAGCCAGCGATAGGCGACAAAGTAAGCAGTTAGGATAGTAAAAACATTAATTAGACCAATAATACTGAAAAGAAAAGAGGGGCATTGCCGGAGAGGAATACGGTATTTTCTGCATTGCCTGAAGGGATTAAAATGATTATTCTTTGATTGAAGAGATTTCATTTTATAATTTTATTATAACATTATTTAAACTTATCAGAAAGCAAGTATTTGTGGATACTTTTATATTATTTTTTGCTTTATTTATTTTAGTGATATTATTAGCATTAATCCGGTAGCTGAGGGAAATTAAATTGATTTAATTTAATAATATGTTATTTTAATAAATGAAGCGGGGTATGGCCTAGTGGTTTAAGGCGCTTGCTTTGGGAGCAAGAGATCCTGGGTTCGAATCCCAGTACCCCGACCAGATGCAACTTTCCTGATTGCTGGGGGAAGGAGATGGCTCGCTCCGCGCCGCTGGCGCGGAGCGAGCAGACAAACTCGTCCGAAAAATCAGAAAGTCAATTATGTTCGCAATTACTGAACGCCGCTCGAACTTTCTTTGAGCGACAATCTGCGTCCTGACGGGTGCAGAACCCGCCCAGCGGCGGCACTCGCCTTGCGCCCAG
>CAYZRO010000037.1:0-5381 GCA_964480905.1 uncultured Candidatus Saccharibacteria bacterium | reverse complement strand
GAAAATTTAGAAAACGATGATGAAAATAAAATTAATGATAAAGATCAGGGCAGTCAATTTTTAGACTCAGATGCAGGATTGCAGGATTCTTCTCAAGATGGCATTGATGAGGCTAACAGTGACGATTTGGATAGTTTAGAAGATAGTAGTCAAAACAGCCAAAACAATGAGCTAGTTAATGGTAAAGATGAGGCTGATTTTGATGCAGACAACGATGTTGACAGCGGATCTAAGGATTCTGATAGTCCATCAGCAGATGTTGAAACAGATAAAAATGAGTTGGACAAGAATGAGTCAGATAAAGATAGTTCATTTTTTAGCGAGGACAATGACGGTCAAACCGTCGCCACTGATATTAATTCTGGGAATAAAACGAATTTAAATAGTGAAAGCGACTTGAGTAGTTTTCAGGCTGAAGAATCGGCAGATAGTAAGGAAGAACAGCCGGATATATCTCTAAATAATGATGATAATTCAACAAACAGTCTGGCAGAGGATTCAGCAGGGGGAGGCACGGCAGACGATGAAGACAAAAAAATAAGCAATTCAGAGAGTGTAAACAGTGAAGAAATTGTTGAAGATAATTTATAAATAGTCTTATGAAATTTTTATTGAAGACAATTTTATTTTTTATATTCGGAGCCGGATTAAGTTTTGCCGTTGCTTTGCCGGTTTTCGCCCAGAATCCTCCGAGTTTAGAGGTCCAATTTCAGAATGACCCGTTGTTTAATGAAGCGAATTTTTTGCCTGGAGAGAGTGTGACGCGCTGGGTGAAGGTGACAAATAATAGCGGCCAAACTCAGCCTATTGCCGTAGAAGCAATTAATGTTAACGATCCTGATGGTTTAGGCGATGTTTTAGATTTACAGATTAAAGAAGGAAGCAATTTGCTTTATAATGGCACTTTGTCCGATTTTTTCAACCATGGCGAATTTTATCTTTCAGATTTGGCCAATGGTTCTCAAACTCAGTATGATTTTTCAGTCGCTTTTAATTCAACGGCTGATAATTCTTTTCAAGGCAAGTCATTAGGCTTTGATATTTTAATTGGTTTTCAAGGGACAGAAGGGGAAGAGAACAATGGAGGTGAAGGCGGCGAAGGAGGAGGCGGTTCTTCAGGAGGCGGCACTAATTTGCCTTCTGGCTTGACGATTAGCGAAGAAACGGTCAAAGTACTTTCAGTAAGCGAAACAACAGCGGTCATTTATTGGGAAACAAGTTATGCTGCCACCAGCCAGGTAATTTTTTCAGCCGAAGGGCAAAGCCATATTTTTGATTTATCAGCTGTCCATTACGGCTATGCTCAAGCTTGGCCAGATCCAGAAGATTTAAATAAAGTTTTAAATCATACAGTCACTTTGACTGGTTTGACACCAGGGACAACATATTATTTCCGTTGCGTTTCCCATGCTTCGCCGGCAACTATTACTCGCGAGCACAATTTTACCACTTTAGCCCAATCAGTTTCCGGTCAAGGCGGATCTGAAGGCGGCGGCCAGGAAGAAGGCCAAGAGAGCGATAGAGGTCAATTCAATAAAGGTAAGACTGGAGAAGAAGAATCTTCTGGGGAAACAGGAGGCCAAGAGGGTTCCAAGGAAATTTTTGGCGGGGTTAACGCTGGAGAAAATATAGGCGGCGCTTATTTTAATACTGAAGGCGGTCAAGGAGGAGAAAGCAGTCCCAGTCACGGAATATCAGAACAGGGTCCTCAAGCTTCTGAATCATTTTCTCAAGGGGAAAGCAAAGGGTTGCTGTCTCGTTTACTTGCTAGCATCGGAGGACTTTTTAGCGGAAAATTTTGGCTGCATCTTTTAATTTTATTAATTATTGCCCTTCTTATTTTAATTTTTCTTAATAGAAGGCGAAAAAGGGAAGAAAAGCGCCAAATTTAAAATTAATTTTTGCATATATCAAAATTTCCCTTGAGTTTTGCAAGGGAATTTGTTTTTGTTGATGTTGACAGTTGCTTGTTAATTCATTAAATTCAAAGTATGAATTGGTTAAGAAGATTTTTTATAATCCGTCAAGAAGAAAAAACTGCTGCCAAGCCGTTTAAGCTTCGTTTTGCCGTTTTAAGTATTTTAATTCTACTTATTATTACTGCTTGTTTTGATTATCCTCCGATTTGGAATAAAACTTTTGACTGGTTAAATGCTAAAAAGAATGAGTTGATCGGAGGAATCCCCAATGTTCCTCAATTTTCTTCTCGGCCTTTTCGGTTAGGCTTAGATCTGCAAGGCGGGACGCATTTAGTTTATGAAGCAGATTTGTCCAAAGTTGATCCTAAAGATATAAATGATTCTATGCAGGGCGTGAGAGATGTTATTGAGAGAAGAGTGAATCTTTTTGGCGTTACTGAGCCAGTCGTTCAGATTGATAAGACAGGCGACCATTATCGTTTGATTATTGAGCTAGCAGGGATAAAAGATGTTCATCAAGCAATAAAAATGATTGGCGAAACACCTGTTTTAGAATTTCTTTTAGAAAGACCAAAAGAAGAAACTGATTTAATTTTAAAAAAACAAAAACAAGGAGATAAAGACGCTCTGCAAGAAAATCCTTATTTCAAGCCTACCGGCCTAACTGGCAGATTTTTAAAAAGCGCTCATTTAGATTTTGATAAAACTACTTATAAGCCGTTGGTTAATTTAGATTTCAATAGCGAAGGAGCTAAAATATTCGGAGATTTAACCAGTAAAAATATTGGCAAGAAGATTGCTATATATTTGGACGGTATGCCGATAAGCATTCCTGTGGTCAGAGAAGCTATCACCGGAGGCAAGGCTCAAATTACCGGCAATTTTTCTGTTGAAGAAGCCCGCCAATTAGCTCGCCGGCTTAATGCCGGTGCTTTGCCTGTTCCTATTAAATTAATTGCTCAAGAGACTGTCGGCGCTTCTTTAGGTCATAAATCTTTGAGCCAGAGTTTAAAAGCAGGTGTTTGGGGGTTAATAGCCGTTGGATTGTTTATGATTTTTTATTATAGATTGCCGGGATTCTTGGCCGTAGTTGCCTTGGGGCTTTATGTTTCTTTAGTTTTAATGCTTTTTAAATTAATACCAGTAACATTAACTTTGGCTGGTATCGCTGGATTTATTCTTTCTTTGGGTATGGCAGTTGATGCCAATGTGCTTATCTTTGAACGGTTAAAAGAAGAATTACGTTCAGGAAAAAGTTTAACTTTAAGTATAGACGAGGGATTTCGCAGGGCTTGGACTTCTATTCGCGATGGCAATGTTTCTACTTTGATTACTTGTATTATTTTGTATGCTTTTACAAGCGGTATGGTAAAGGGATTTGCTTTGACACTTGGTTTAGGGGTATTGGTGAGTATGTTGACAGCTGTTCTTGTGACTAAAACATTTTTAAAATATTTTGTTGGAACAAAATTAGAACAATATAAATGGTTTTGGAGATGATATTAAAATGATTGAACTATAACACAATTTATGAATATTATTCGTTATTATAAAATTTTTTTTGTTTTTTCTGCTATATTAGTTCTTGCCAGCATAATAAGTCTGTTTATATTTGGCTTGCGTTTTGGTATTGATTTTACTGGCGGCAGTTTATTAGAGGTTCAGTTTCAGGAGAAAGTCCCGAGTTTTTCAGAGATAAAAAATACTTTAGAGAAATTGGATTTAGGAAAATTAACTATTCAACCAGCAGGTTCAAAAAGCGTTATTGTTCGTTTAAAAGACGTTGACGAAGAAACTCATCAAAAGATTTTAAAAGAGATAGGCCAATTAGGTGATTTTGAGGAGAAAAGATTTGAATCTATTGGGCCGGTTATCGGTTCAGAATTAAAAAGACGGGCTTGTTGGGCTATTGGTTTTGCTTTGGTGGCTATAGTTTTTTATGTTGCCTGGGCTTTCCGTAAAGTTTCCCGGCCAGTGGCTTCTTGGCGTTACGGCATTGCTGCTTTGGTTGCTCTTTTCCATGACGTGATGATTACCATTGGTGTTTTTTCTGTTTTAGGTCATTTTTATCAAGTAGAAATAGGATTGTCTTTTGTCGCCGCTCTTTTAACGATTCTTGGTTATTCGGTTAATGATTCAATAGTTGTTTTTGATAGATTAAGAGAAAATTTATTAAAATTTAGCTGGGATAATTTTCAGGAAACTGTTAAAGTAAGTATTAGACAGACAATAATGCGTTCAATAAATACTTCTTTGACTACTCTTTTAGTGCTTTTTGCTATTTATTTTTTTGGCGGTGAGACAATTAAGCATTTTGTTTTAGCTTTAATTATTGGCATTACTGCGGGAACCTATTCTTCAATATTTATCGCTAGCCCTTTATTAATTATTTGGGAAAGACGGCGGTTTCGTAATTTGATGGCGAAATAATTATTGCTGAGGAAGTAGATAATCCTATTGATTGGATACCAGATCACGATTTTGTTCCGTTTGCCCCAAATTGTGGAAGAGTATTTGGTATCTCAATTAATGGACACGCTTATCCTTTTTATACACATAACAGAGCCTCGTACTGTTTTCCTTATCTTTTTCCTTTCTAGGAGAATCTTTAAGGGAAAAGTGGACAAGTATCCCGAGAGAAAAAAATAATTCTTTTTCGCTCCTTTGCCTTCAGCAAACTCTTAATTTGTTTGAAAGATTAGAAAAAATGAACAGAACTGAAATAAAAATAGGAGATTTAATGGGAGTTCGTCTTCGAGTCTCGGTTCCTATTAGTATTGGACAAAATATTTTTCCACAATTAGATACGAGAATAATCAACTTTATTTCAGAAGCTTGTCATGAACTTGTGTAGTTTATTTAGCTTATTTAGCTTAGCCCGTTACATTTTAACGGGTTTTTAATATTTTGAAATAGAAGATTAATAATCCTTTGATTCCTTCACCCAAGTTTTTGCTGCGCAAAAACTTGGGTGGGTTTTTTGCTCAGGAAATAATAAATATCACTTCCTGAGCTTATTGCTTAATTGGCCGCTTCAGTTTATTGCCCATATTACCGCCCGAGCTTGTCGAAGGTGTAATCGGCTGTGATTATCCAACACGCTAATTAGCATAGGACCTTATAGAATTTGACAAGATATTTTAAAGGAATATCATTAAGGATAATGAATAAGATTAATACAAAATAGATGAAATAATGAAGTTCTTTAACATTAACATTAAAAAAAGGAGATTATTGAGTTATGAAGAAAAAGAAATCCAAAAATGAAAAAATCAAGCCAGAACTTCTAGGGGGGTTTAGAGACTATTTACCCGAGATAATGATCCCTAGGCAAAAAATTATTGAAAATATCAAGAGAACATTTGAGAGTTTCGGTTTTCTACCGCTTGATACCCCAGCCTTAGAACGTTCATCTGTTTTAGGAACTGATAAAGACGAGTTTAAGATGGAAGTTTATCGCTT
>CAYZRO010000036.1:0-5430 GCA_964480905.1 uncultured Candidatus Saccharibacteria bacterium | reverse complement strand
AAAAAACTATATTTTATCGTATTACTTAAAATTTCATTATTATTTTAACAAATTCAATCTCTGCATTAAAGATTTAACTCCATAAAAACAAAAGACTTTCTACTTGATTTATAAATTAATTTTGATAAGATAGAATGGAGGTTAAAAAACTTACTTTAAATTAAATATTGATATATTGATACCGGAATAGTTCATTAAGATTTAAAGATATAGCGTCGAATGAAACATCTCATAACTAAACTATTTGAAAGGGTGGGTGGCGGAGTGGTTAAACGCACCAGTCTGTAAAACTGGCGGCCTCTGGCCTACGTAGGTTCGAATCCTACCCCACCCAAAAATCAAAACAAACAAGCACGTGTAGCTCAACGGTAGAGCAGTCGTCTTATAAGCGACTGGTTCCAGGTTCGAATCCTGGCACGTGCACCAAAACCTGACTTTTTGGAATTTTGCCAACCATTTGGTGGGCGGCGCTGTGCGCCGCCCATTGATTTTGCGCCCTTCCGCGCGCTTCGCACGGCGCATTATAATCTTCAAAAGGATTTTTGATAGAACAAGTTCAAGCTTTTAATTATATAACCACATCAAAAAATCATTTATTTTACTATCTCAATTATCTATCTAAAACTTCTAAAAAATAGGCCTGCTTAGCTAAGTTTGTTTTTTATTATTTTTTCCACATCATTACGGCTTTTTTATAAAAATAAATTATGATATAATTTAAAAATGATATTAAAGAATAAAAAATTTTTAATAACAATTACTGTCATCAGTGCTATTTTGTTGTTATTTAGTTCTAAATGGAAAAAACAAAAAGCAGGCATTGTTTCAACCGTATCTCAACAAACTTCTTCTAGCTCTCAAAACAAAACAAAAACAAAAAATGAACAAAAATCTGTTATTTACTCTTTTTACTTAGATGATGACAGAGATGGACTAAGTAACGCCAAAGAAATCATTTATGGCACTGATCCTTTAAATCCAGACACAGATAATGATAGCTACACCGACGGTAATGAAGTCAAACATGGTTATGACCCGCTTTTGCCCGGCTCGGCTCGATTAAAAAACAGAAAAACGAACAACTTAACTCAACAATTCTTTCTTTGGGCTCAAGAGACAAAAAATATAAGCGAACCCACTTTAAGTCCCAATCTAATCAATGAATTTATTGATTCGCAAATAAATACAGAAGTCAAACTTCCCAAAATAGAGCTTGATGAATTAAATATACTTTATTTAGATAAAAATGAAAACAATCTTGAAGAAATCCAAAAATACTTGATAGGATTAAAAAAAATTTCCTTGCCGGATAATTTTAAAAATTACCAAGAAATAGCAGAAAAAGCTTTAAATGGAGAAACAGAGCTTTTAAATAATGCCTTAAACAGTCTTAACCAAACCCAAGAAAAACTTTTAAATCTAGCTGTTCCATCTCAATTAGCTGAAATACATCAAGGCTATATTGGTATGACAAAATTTTTAACTCAACTTTTTGACGATTTAAGAAATGTCCAAAAAGACCCGATAAAAATGTACATTAATGCCAAAAAAGGCCAAAAGTTGGTAAAAATAGTTAAAGATTTTGACAATCAATTAAAAGAAAAAGTTAAGCAAATTGTCAAGTAATTTTATTATTATGAGCAAAAAAACTTTTTTAATCAGCTTATTTATTTCAGGAAGTATTATTATTTTTTCGCTCTATCACCAATCAAGCCAACTTAAACTGCCCCAAGCCCAAAATTCTTTCAAAGCAGATATTGCTAAAAAACAAACAGCTAATCTTTTGCCTGTTTTGGAAAAATTTCTTTCAGCGCCCAAAAAGACAGCGAATTATAAAGAAGAAATTAATCAGACATCATCTTTTTCATCGCCAGACAACCAAAATAATTCCACAGAAAATCATTCAACTGATTTACAAAATTCAAAACAAACTACTACAAAAGAAAAAAATGACAAAACTAAAGAGGAAATTAAACAATATCTGATTAACTCTTCAAATTTAAATTTTCCGGATCCCAGCTATATCCAATTAGCTATAAGCTTAGTGGCAGAAAAAGGAGAAAAAACAGAATTAAAAAATATTATCAAAGAGATGAATGAAAAATATGAAGAACTAGAACTCCTAAGCCATCCAGCAGAACTTGATAAGATTCATGAGCAAAGCCTAAATGTAATTCAAAGGTTTATTCCAATACTTCAACAAATTGTTGACCTCAATAATCCTGATAAAATTAAAGTGGATAACATCATCAATTCAACTGAAATGCAACAAATAAATGAACTGGCTAATCAAGTTTTAAAAGAAATAAGGCAAGTTGTCAAAGAATATAATATTTCTTTACCGGCCGGTATTTTGCCGGAGTAAATTTGTATGCGGAAAAAAACCTTAATTTTATCTATCATTCTTCAAATTATTGGCTTAGCGATTTTTTCAGGATTATCAGGATTAAATACAAAAACAGCCAAAGCGGCTGTTCCTGTCTGGGTGGTCGGTTTTGATAAATGCACTGATTATCAAACAAGTCTTGAAAACTTCATGTTTAACCTAGCAAAATCTATTGAAGAAAAACATGAAGATTTTCTTAAAAGTTTTGAGCTAGCTAAAATTGAAAAAGCTAGAGAAGATATCAATAAATTAACCTTTGAAACACTGAAAGAAATTAAAGAAGAGCCTATTATATACCAATTAAATCCTGAAGTAGCCAGCATGATTAAGCGTACTATGGGCCTTAAGATCAGCGATAAACTTGATCCTAAGCATTGCCCAGGCGGCTTCCTTGCCGAACCAACAAGCGGACCGAACAAAGGCAAAAAACAATGTATCTATATTGTTAAAGAAGGAAGAGTTATTCAAAGCTTAGAAGATTATATCCATTATGAACCTATTCTTAAAGCCCGCCATTTTGTAAATTGCTATTTAGGCAAACACCATCATTTTCCTTTCAGCGATAAAATCAGAGATGAATTAAGAAATCAAATATTAGGTACTCTGGTTTTTAAACCAAGATATATTATCAATAGCTCAACAGGACAAGGTAAAGTTCCATTATTTCCCGGCTGGGGCTGGTATTATGCTTCTGGAGAAAGCGAAGATAAATATACGGCTCAACGATGTAAATTTATGATGAGCTTTTTGCCTACCACTTGCGAAAGCGACAAAAAAAATGTAGAGGGATGCTTTGGTAAATATTTTACCTCAAACACTGAAGAAAATTCTCCTGAAAACAATAAATCTGAAAATGAAAAATCTGAAAATAATAAAAAAGACGATGGGCTAGGCGATTGGTCTGACTTGCCGTTATTAAAGCCCAGCTTAAACAAAGGCGACTTAGAAAATAATGAAAAATGGGAAATAAAAGAATGGTGGGACAAATGGCAAAAATCCTCTGACAAAAAAAATAATCCTGACGGCGTAGCCAATATAGCTCTTTCTACAGCCCAAGAAATTATTGATTATTTTAGCGAATTAAGAAAATTAGAATACACGGCTGGCCAAGGCTTAAGACCTGAAAAATACTTAGTCGGCTGGTATGATGACCAACAAGATTCACCAACCAATGGTTATCTTTTCTTTTATGACACTGAATATGTAATAGAGCCTGCTTTTGTCCTTCGAGACAAAATGAAAGCAACTATTCAGGCTCAGTTTGATTTGGCCCAAAAAGCTTACAAATATCCGCCAGATCAGAAAAAAGAAGCAAAGTATAAAGTAAAAGGCTGCGAAGACAAAGAACTCAAAGGCATTAAACCTTCTGTTGAAGAACTAGCTGCTCCTTGGGAAGATAAAGCTGATTACGCCAAAATTCCTGAAAATTATAAAAAAGCTCGTGAAGAAGAAAGTAAAGAGCCAAAAGATTTAGGCAAAGATTATTATCTTAACCAATTCTATCTCTACATTACAGAAATGTATGAATTTTCTTTTGGCGACATTTTAGATAAATGGTTCAAAGAAGTGCCTTGGCTTAATAAAAATGAATTTTAATTGGTTTTAAAAACAAACTAAAAATTTAATGAGATATTTTTCAAAGAAAATAATAAATAGAAAATTCTTATCGGTCTCTTTAACCATTGTCTTGACTTCATTTTTTTTCCTTATTTTCACTACTCATTCCTGCCATGCGACATCAGTTGCAGAATTTTTTATAACAAAAACCATTTCTTATGGTAGTTATATTATTGATCCGCTTCTTAATATTTTAATTAAAATCTGTGAAGTCGGAATAAAAATTTCAGGAGGGATATTTGATTATGTTATCAGTTATCCTTTTCATTATACTGACGTAAATGTTGTTGTTTACGGATGGCAGCTTTGCCGTGATTTAGCCAATATGTTTTTAGTAGCAATACTTGTCATTATTGCCTTTGCCACAATATTAAGAATTGAAACTTATGGAATGAAAAATCTTTTGCCAAAATTAATTGTTATCGCTCTTCTTATTAATTTCAGTTTAGTAATTGGCGGTCTTATTATAGATGCTTCCCATGTTTTTATGTTCACTTTTTCTAAAAACCTTACCAGCAAAGGAGAAGGATATTTAACTGATTATATACTTAAGCAAGCTAAAGTAGGAGGCCTTTTTTCAAAAAATATTGAAGATACTTATAAATTTAGTAGTGAAGATGCAGATAATAAAAGAGTGATAGCCACAGCTGGCAAATTCTTTTCTCTTCTCTTTCTAATTATTGCTTTTTTTGTCTTTCTTTATTTAGCTCTGATTTTAGTTATTAGAACGATTGTTTTATGGATGTTATTGATTTTTGCCCCTTTGGCTTGGGTAGCAAGCATTATTCCGGCTGGCCAAAAAATCGCAAGACAGTGGTGGCAAACTTTTATCAATCAAGCTTTTCTGGCGCCAATAGTGGTCTTTATGGTTTATCTTAGCGCTTATTTAGCCTCTAATATTGGAGCGGTTTTTACAAGTCAAGGAACAGGAACAAATATTATAGGGGTATCTACCACATTTAAAAAATTTGAAACTATTCTATCCTTTTGTCTTGTTATAGGTTTTCTTTACGGAGCAGTTATTATTGGAAAATCTATGAATAACAAAGTAAGTAATGTAATTGTAGCTACGGCCAAGCGATGGGCAAAATCTGGCACAAGCTTTTTCGCATGGCGACCGACTAAAGGAATTGCCAAAGAAATCGGTCGAAAGACAAAACAAACAGCCGTCACTGTTGGAGCAAAAGGCGGCGAAAAACCGTCTTATGCACAACGACTTACTGACCGTTTAGCAAAATCAAGAATCCCCGGCGCCCGCTTTTTAAGCAAACCTGTTACCAGATTGATTGAAAGCGAACTCCAAAACATTAATAAAATTAGAGATAAATACAAATCTTGGAGCAGTCCGAGTCTTGCTCGCGAGGCTGCCACAGCTTTTGGCGATAAACGTTTAGCTTTGGTTCAAGAATTAACTGAACGAGGCGACA
>CAYZRO010000035.1:0-5434 GCA_964480905.1 uncultured Candidatus Saccharibacteria bacterium | reverse complement strand
TATTCTTTCAAAACTACATCCACCGCCTCTTTATCGCTTGTCTTACCTACACTGCCAGTAATACCAATAACAGTAGGCTTATAACGCCAAAGAATAAGCTGGGACAAAATTTTAAGAATATATTCTAACAACCTTTTCATAAAAAATAATTATCAAGAATAATTTTATCTATTTTACCATAATTAAAAATATAATCTTATTCTCGCTCTGGAGGAATATTATAATAATTTAATAAATATTCTGCTATTCTCTTAAATACTGGAGAAACAGAATCAGCGGCGAAACGAATACCTTTAGGATTATCTAATTTTACCAAAATAACAAATTTAGGATTAAAAGCGGGCCCAAAACCAATAAAAGTATGAATGGTTTTATCAGAATAACCTCCTTTTTCCAAATCAGGAACCTGAGCCGTGCCAGTTTTTCCAGCAATATAATATTTTTTGATGCGCGCCGGACGACCGTAACCGTTTTCCACAACACTAATAAGCATGGCGTTTAATTGATTAGCCGTCCGCTCTGAAATAACCTGTCTAATGATTTTAGGTTTTGTTTCTATAAAAGACCCGTCATTATGAACAATCTTCTGGACAACGAAAGGCCTCATTAACTTACCACCATTGGCTATCGCAGAAAAAGCACTAATCATTTGAAGAGGAGTCACGGCAATCCCCTGGCCAAAAGAGGCTGTGGCAAAATTAATATCTCTGAACACATCCAAATTAGAAATATCGCCTTTAACTTCTCCTGATAAATCTATACCTAATTGCTGGCCAAAGCCAAATTTTTTTACATATTCCCTAAAAACTTCTTTTTTTAAACATTGTTCAACAAAAACAGCGCCAGTATTCAAAGACTTTTCTAAAACTTGAGTCATTGTCTGATGATGATATGACTTTCCATCAACATTACTAATAATATAACCGCCTATTTTAATCCTGCCTAAATCATTATAAGTCGTTTGAGGTGTTATTTTTCCTTCGTTTAAAGCAGCGGCCATTGTTATCGGCTTAAATACAGAACCTGGCTCAAAAAAACTCTGAATGGCGGAATTTAAATACCAAGAGATATCTTCAACTTGGCTATAATTATTTAAATTAAAAGTAGGCCAATTGGCTAAACCTTTAATAGCTCCTGTCTGTGGATCCATAACAATAATTGTTCCGCTATCGGCTGACCATTTCTCTACGGCTTCTGATAATTCTTTTTCAATAATGTATTGAATATTCTCATCAATGGTTAAATATAAGTCATCGCCGTTTTTCGCTGGCTGAATCTTAAAATCCCCTACGCTAATCCAAAAACCTCTGGTATCTTTATCAGCAAGAATATAGCCAGGTGTCCCTTTTAACTCTGATTCATAATAATTCTCTAAACCATATTGACCAACTTTTTTATCCTGCTTATAACCAAGAAAGCCTATTACTTGAGCGGCTAATTTGCCAAAAGGATAATACCGCTCAATTTCCGGAGAAAAGCCAACGCCCGGTAATTTCAATTTTTCTATCTCTTTTACAGTCTCGTGTTCAACTTTATGTTTTAAAGGCTCATAGGGATCGTTATGTTTTTTTAAACGTTCAAGAATATAGTCCTTATCCAATGAAAGCAAATTGGCCAACTTGTCAGCTATCTCCTCTAAATTATCTTTTTTTGATAAAGACCTCGGAACAACATAAACCAAATAAAGCCGACGGTTGATAGCCGCTGGCAAATATGAATTATCTTGAGCAGAATAAAAATATATTTCTCCTCGTTCAGGGACAAGATTTTTAAAAAGTTGATGTTGGCTTTTTGCTAAGGCGCTGTAAAAATTATGCTTAATAACCTGAAGTGAAAATAAGCGGGCTATTATCCCGCTTGCACATAAAAAAACTAATAAAACAATTAAAAATAATCTCCATTCCTTCTTCTTTTTTATCATATAAAACTATTTTTGCGCCACTGTTTCTTTATGAAAAACCAAATAACTAATAGCTTTATTTTGTACCATTTCAAAACCCTTTGCCGCTTCTGCTAATCTTTCTGGGGAACGCAATTTTGTCAGCTCTATCTGCAATTCTTGATTCTCTCTTTCTAAATTCTGAATTTTCTTTTCATATTCTTTTATAGAATAACCCTGACTTACCAGATTGTTTATTTGAATTAGATAAAAAACAAATAAAACAAATAAGCATGCAATAATAGCAACATTTAAATTTGCTCTACCTGAACTTCTCTTTTCTTTTGAATAAATAAAATAACTCATCGCTTAATTTTTATTTAGTTTTATTTCAAAATAATCCCTGCCCTTAATCTGGCACTGCGGCTCCGGGGATTATTTAATATTTCTTTATAATCAGGTCGGATTGGCTTCTTGGTTAATATCTGGATAATTCCCTTTTCCGCCCCTGACTTAAAAAACCTTTTGACTATTCTATCTTCTAAAGAATGAAAAGAAACAATAACTATCCGAGCTCCCGGCGAAGCTATTTCAAAAATTTGGGGCAGTGTTTCTTCTAAAATTTTTAATTCCTGATTAACAGCTATACGCAAAGCCTGAAAAGTTTTTGTCGCCGGATGAATTTTTCGACGCTGATAAAATAAAGGAACTGCTTGTTTAATAATATCAACCAATTGGGATGTTGTTTTAATGGGCGAAATCCGTCTGGCCTGAACAATCTTTTCTGCTATTCGACGAGCAAATCTTTCTTCTCCAAATTCTTTCAAAATCCTGATTAATTCTTCTTTTGGCCAACGATTAACAATTTTTTCTGCCGTTAAAGAAGAATTGCTGGAGTAATTCATTAAAAGATGCTCGTCTCTTAAAAAAGAAAATCCTCTTCTGCTATGCTCTAACTGCCAACTAGACCATCCTAAATCAAATACCAAACCATTTATTGGCTGAAAATGGTTTCTTTTGACAATATCTTTCAATTCCAAAAAATTGTCACATTCTAAAACAACTCTTTGAGAAAAATTTAACTCTTTTATATACGACTTCAATAGCTCTAAAGAATCACAATCTGCGTCAATTCCCAAAATTCTGCCCTTAGGAGCTGTTTTTTTAAGAATAGGGATCAAATAACCGCCTAAACCAACAGTGCAATCAATAAAATTTTCATTCGGTGTTGGATTTAAATAATAAAGAACTTTTTGCAATAAAACTGGTTTATGGAAATGAAATTTTGACTTTATCCTCTTCATTAAAAATTCAACTTCTAATAAACGCCTAACTCGCCTAATTTTTCGGCTAATTCATCGGTGTTCTTTTCAGCCTCACTCTTATATTTATTCCATCTCTCTTCATCCCAAAGCTCTAATCGATTATAAACTCCGGCTAAAACAACTTTCTTTTTTAAAGAAGCGTATTTTTTTAAATAATCTGGAATAAGAATACGGCCCAAAGAGTCTAATTCTACCTCAAGCGCTCCAGCTAACATCAGTCTAATAAAGCTTCTTGTTGTTGACTGACCTATTGGCAATTGACTCAATTTTTTAGTCAAATTTTCCCATTCTTTTACTGGATAAATAAAAAGACAACCGTCTAAACCTCTGGTAATGATAATTTTTCTGCCAATTTTCTGCCGAATTTTTGAAGGAATTGCCACCCTCTTTTTTGCATCTAAAGTATGATAGTATTCTCCTATAAGCATAATGTTGTAAAAAATTATTTATCCGAATTATCCACAAAAAAGTCAAATTATTAACATTTTTATCCACAACCCGCCACTACATATATATAATAATCCACCCAAACTACTTATGTCAATTTTTTAAATTTTTATCTAAAGCCAATTAAATAATTAATAATAAAAAATGGCTTATATAAGCCATTTTTTATTATTAATTATAGAAAATAAAATTAATCTTATTTTAAGTTTTCCCCATATTGTCCACAAACAAAGATTTTAACTAATCTTCTATAACCTTTCTTTTCCTTCTCTTCATAATTGCCAGCATTATTAAAGGCAAGCTCCACCAAACAAAGCAAACTAATTGATCATAAAATAAACGTTGAAACCAAGGAGATAAACGCTCAATGGATAACGGAGGTAAAAATGACAAAATTATTGTCATTAAGAGACCAAATTCTAAAATACTAAAAATAGATATTTGGAAAATACTCCCTCTATTTTTTTTCTTTATCCGGAGTACAGAAGTTAAAATTGAACGGGGAATAAAAAACCAAAAAAAGAATAAAAGGCCGAAAAAAACAAGCAGTTTTAAATTTGAAGGCGAAATAAAATTAAGCCCTGACTCGGAAAACGCTTTCATTATTCTTTGCCAAGGCATTCGAGCAGTAATAATCCATGAAAAATATGTAGAAAGGAGAAGAATAATCAAACGATTTCGTCCTAAAGCAAAACCAAAAAGAAAAATGACAACAACAAAGAATATCAAAATAACAGTTTCCCAGCTAAATAATGTTAGATGCCAATTTGCCAATAAACTCATAATTTAGTGATTGTTTATAAATTATAAATAATGTATATTAAATTTCATTTTTTAATTCCTCTAAAAGTTTTCTTGCTTTTCGGGAAAGTCGCTTTGGCGTCTTAACTTTAACTCTAACGAACATATTCCCTCTTCCTCTTTGATTCAATCGTCTCATACCTTTACCCTTTAAACGTAAAATATCTCCGGATTGAATGCCTGCGGGAATTTTTAAATCAACCCTCCCTTCAATAGTCGGTATTTCTATTTTATCACCTAATGCCGCCTGAGAAAAGTTTATATTTAAATTGTAATAAAGGTCATCTCCCTTACGATAAAAATGTCTATGCGGAAGTATATGAACTTTGATAAACAAATCTCCACTCTTCCCTCCTTGGACAGAAGCATGCCCTTGGCCGCTTAAACGAATAATTTGACCATCATTAACTCCTGCCGGAATCTGAATTTCAATCTTCTTCCAAGACTTTATTCTTCCCTCGCCTTTGCATCTTGAACACTTTTTTTCCGGTATTTCGCCGCGGCCATTACATTCAGGACAAACACTACGCTGGACAAATGTACCAAAAAAAGTCTGCTGGCGATGCTCTAACCAACCTTTACCCTCACACTTTGGGCATTTTTTATATTTGCTCCCCGGAGAGACACCGGTTCCCTGGCATTGAGAACAAACAACATATTTCTCTAACCTAATCTCTCGTTTTACCCCATAAAAAGCATCTTCTAAACTAATATCTAATCCTATAACAATATCTTCGCCTCTAAATTTTCTTGCCCCTTCATCTTTTTTTGAATGAGACCAGCCAAAAATTTGACTGAAAATATCGTCAAATCCTAAATCTTCAAAAATATCCCGCCCGCCAAAAACATCATAAAAAGAATGAAAGTCTTGTTCGCTAAAACCATATCCAGAAGCCCCATTTTCAAAAACAGTGCCATGCTTATCATATTGAGAACGCTTATCCGGATCAGAAAGAATACGATAAGCTTCGCTAATCTCTTT
>CAYZRO010000034.1:0-6036 GCA_964480905.1 uncultured Candidatus Saccharibacteria bacterium | reverse complement strand
GCAGTCATAATCACTCCAATAATTTCCTCCTGACAAACTGCCATTATCAAAAATGTTAGAACCAATATTTACTGCCTGGGAAGAAGAAAGCTTGCTTTGGTTATCAATAAAATTGTTATGAAATACTTTATTATTGCTGCCGCCAAAAATTATTAATCCATCATGGTTATTATAAATATCATTTTCATAGATAGAATTGTTATTAGAACAGGTCAAATATATTTCAGATGCAACAGAAATGCCTATATCATTATCAAAAACATTATTATCATAAATCTGGTTATTAGAAGACTCAAACAAGCGAATGCCTGTTGAAAAATTCCCTATATGGCAGTTCTTAATAACCACATTATCGACATAATATAATTCAATGCCCACACCGCTACCGTTGCCAATTAAACTATGCCCATTGCAATCAAAAACTATATTATTTTCTTTAATAATTAATCCTTGAAATAAATCCTTAGTCAGACGACAAACAGAATTGCTCTCATCCCAAATGCCAAAATCAGCACACTGCGACAAAAAAGAAGTTTCTGCCTTGACAAAACTGCCGCTAAAATTAAAAACTACTAAAATTAAAATCGAAATTAAAATTAATAAAAAGTAAAATGTTTTTATTATCATGTTGATATTTTATCATCAGAAAATGATTTACAAAATGTGGATAATAAAAAACAGCTTTAATGCTGTCTACAGCTAAAATTAACAATATTAAAATAAACCGCTTTAATGCGCTAACAAAATATCCTTAATTTTTCTAAAAATATTAATATTCTTCGCACTTTAACTTAAATAATTTTTTGAATGACTGCAAGAAGGACATTTTTCTGGCGGTTCTTTTCCTTCGTAAACATACTCACATTTTCTACATATTCTACATACCCAATAAACTTTCTGTTCTTTTTCAAAAACAGAATTATTCTCAATTACTCTTAATAATTTTTTATACCTCTCTTCTTGATGCTTCTCAGCGACAGCAATTACTCTTAGTATAAGGGCAATTTTTAGGAAATCTTCTTTTTCGGTAATATCAGCAAACTGAGGATACATTTTTGTATGCTCGTAATTTTCACCCCCCTTCGGCGGCAAATTCCAAAAATAAAAAGGAGCGGTTTCGAATTTAGTCTAGACCGCTCCTACAATGAAAAATGAAAATGGTCTCGCCTTACAATAATCCTTCTGCGTCTCTAATCATTGCTGTCGCTACGGGTAAAGCTCCGGCACCAGGACCAACACAGAGATAGATACCTCCCGAACCATCTTCGCCCTCAACTGTCAAAATGGCGTTATTAATCCACATAGCTGAATTACACAAATGAGCAATCAAAGGACTGTCTGTTCTTTTAAATACGCCATTTATATTTATACAGAATGTCAAGCACAAGAAAAATAAAAAGCGGGTATTCATTTTTTTGAATTCCCGCATTGGGGAGATTCTCGAACGTGTTTTAGCATTCCCGACGAACCTCTTGAAGTTTTGAACGCAAAGGGGAAGCGAGAACCCGCTTCAAAGCCCTGAGCAACTTAGCTTTAGCATTTACTTTGGCTTTGGCCTGCTTCACGGTTATCACCTCCTTATCAAGCCTAAAAAGAACTCTTTACTAAATCCATCTCGCAATAGAATGTTTTTGGCGTAGGGGCAAAAAATTTTTCTTATTCTCGCCCCTGAATTTTTTTACCCGCGAGTCATTTCGTTTTATCCCTCTTTGCCCTTCGAGGCGGAAATACCATCCGAGAAAAAAGAAAACTTAATTTTGTCTAATAAAATAAAGTCCGCTTCCGAAACTATCACAGTGGGCGCGTCTGGATTCGAACCAGAGACCTCTTCGGTGTAAACGAAGCGCTCTAACCAACTGAGCTACGCGCCCTCTTTTGTCTTTTCCAAAAATAGAAAACGACAAATTTGTCTTTAAATATAGTGCCGCGGGTGGGAGTCGAACCCACACGGAGTTATTAGCTCCAACGGATTTTAAGTCCGTCGCGTCTACCAGTTCCGCCACCACGGCTTAAATAATTCTAAATTTAGAGGCCAGGAGGGGAATTGCACCCCTGTAAAACGGTTTTGCAGACCGTTGCGTAGCTACTCCGCCACCTGGCCAGCGATACTTTTAAAAATTCATCACTCAAAGAACCTCTTGCAAAAATTGTTTCTTTTACATTCTTTGCCAGCACTCAAAAATCAATTTATTTATATCATTTAAATTACAAAAGGTAAAGATTTTAAATAAACTGAATAACATTAAAAATCTCAAAATAATAATCAGAATTTAATACTAAATTTTTAAATAAACAAACTCCTAATTCTTTTAAGGCAACTACTAAAATCTCCTTCAAAAATAAAAGCGGCAGCTAACCGATGACCTCCTCCTCCCATTTTTCTGGCTATTAAACCAACATCAATATTTTTTTCTGGTTTTGTCCTTAAGTGAACGCTAATTACCCCGGCTAATTTTTCTATCATCAAAACACCAAAATAAGAATTGGCTTCGCCGGCTAAAATGTTTGATATATCGCCTAAATCAACAAAAGGCAATCCATATTTCTGCAAGTCTTTTAGGGTTAAAAAAGAAACTACCGCTTTCATCAAAGAATCGTAAAAAGCACGAGAAAGAATAGAACCATATAATCTTAAACTTATTTCGCTTTGATCTTTTTTTAATTCGCGACTGATTCTAAACAAAGAAGCGCCAAAATTTAAAAGTCGACCGACTATCTGAAAAGTTTCTTTACGCATATTCGGATTAGTAAATCCATTAGTGTCGCTAAAAATACCTATCAATAAATTATTAGAAATGCGATAATTGAAATTTATTCGATTGTAGCTAAAGTATTCAAATAAAATCTCAGCTGTAGCAGAAGCATCAGAGTCAATCAATTTAATGCTTCCTATTGAATTATTCCATTTATGGTGGTCTATGCTGATAATTTTTAATCCTTTTAATTTATAAGGCAATATCTGAAGTTTACTTAATCCTGTTCTAGAAAAATCTCCGTAATCTAAAGCACAAATTAAATCATACTGGGACAAATCTGGTTTTCTATTTTTAATTTCATCCCAGTTATCAATAAATCTTAATCTCAATGGCACAGGATCAGGTAAAAAACAATCTGCTTTTTTATTTTGATAATGTTCTAAATACTCTTTTAAGGCCAGCATTGAACCTACAGCGTCACCATCAGGATTTTTATGACCAAGAATAAGTATTTTTTTAGAAGAATAAATGACTTTATTAATTTCTGAAAATATCTCTGTTTTGCCATTCATAAATAACAAAAACTAAATAGACTACAACAAATAAATAATTTTGGAAAAGTTTATAAAAATTTATAAAACAATTATTTCTTTTTTAACAATCTGTCAATTCTGTCCATTTCTTGAATTGTCTGATCTTCTTCAAATTTAATTTTAGGAACAGGCTTTATTTTTAATTTTTTGTTTAAAACCTGCTGAAGATGATAAATATTTTTATTTAAAATTTGAAATACTAATTTGTTTTCTGAGGAAGGAAAAATGCTCACCCAAACAACAGCTTGTTCTAAATTTGAAGAAACTTCAACCTTAGTTACTGTTACTAAAATTGAACCAAACTCTAATTCTCGCAGAATAATCTTAGCTATCTCTTCTTTAATCAACCTATTAATTTTTTCTAAACGCCAAGGCACAATGAAAAATTTAAATTATAGCTCTTGTCGTATTTTTTCTTCCTCATAAACTTTCAAAATATCCCCTTCTTGAATATCTATATTACCTTCAAACAAAATACCGCACTCAGAACCTTTTGCTACCTCTTCTATATCTTTTCTATTACGTTGGAGCTGTAATAAACGACCCTGGCCAACTTTTTCTTCATTCCTTATTACCTCTATTAAACTTCCTCTTTTGACTCTGCCGGAAATTACTTTGCCTCCAATGACAATCCGATTTTTTTCTTTTTTAAAAACTGCTAAAATTTTAACTTCACCTAAATCATTTCTGACAATTTCCGGCTCTAAGAGATTCATAGCGGCCAAACGCACTGCCTGTACCAATTCATAAATTACTTCAAAAATTTTTACTTTAACTTTCAAACGCTCAATTAAAGCATTAACCGATGAAGGTCTCTTTACTCTAAAACCAATAATTATTCCTTGAGAAGAATGGGCTAATTTTACATCATCCTCAGTAATATCCCCCACCTCGCTTCGTAAAAAACGAAAAATTACTTTGTCTGAAGCAAGACTTGACAAAGCATTCTTAACTGCTTCAATAGAACCTCGAACATCAGTTTTTAATATAATATTTAGAACTTTCTGGCCTTCTTTTATTGAAAATACTTCTCTGTCTTTTTCATATTTTTCTGACTTAAGTTTTAAGTATCTTTTTGTTAACTCTGCTGAACAAACAGGATCAGACTCAACTTTAAATTTCTCTCCAACCGTCGGCACTTTATTGAATCCTAAGATCACTACTGGCGTTGAAGGTCCTGCTTCCTTAATCTTCTCGCCATTAAAATTCTCCATACTTTTGACTACGCCGAATGTAGACTGAGTCACTAAACAGTCTTTCAATTTTAGAATTCCGTCTCTTATCAATAAAGTAGCTAACGGTCCTTTTTGAGAATCAAGACAGGATTCTATAACTGAACCAACAGCTGGTTTGCTTACATCTGCTTTCAATTCCTCCATTTCAGCCACTAAATTTATTAAATCCAATAAATCATTAATTCCTTGACCAGTTTTAGCAGAAACTTCTACCGCTGGAACTTTGCCCCCCAAATCTTCCACAATAAAATTTTCAGCCATTAATTCTTTTTTTACTTTCTCTGGCTGTGCTTCTGGCTTATCAATCTTGCTTAAAGCTAATATCGTTGGCAAGGCGCTTTTTTTTATATAATTAATAGCTTCTTTGGTCTGAGGCTTAACTCCTTCATCTGCCGCCACAACTAATACTGCGATGTCAGCCACTTTAGCACCCCTAGCTCTCATTGCTGAAAATGCCTCATGACCGGGAGTATCAATAAAAGTAATTATTTTGTTTTGATGCTCTATTTGATAAGCTCCTATATGTTGAGTGATCCCTCCGGCTTCCTTCTCGGCAATATGAGTTTTCCTAATATAATCTAAAATAGATGTTTTGCCATGATCAACATGCCCTAAAATAACCACTACTGGATTGCGCGGGATTAAATTCATTGCTTCTTTATCGGATTTTTTTCTGCTATTTTTCATAAAAATTTCTTTATTAAATTAAAATTGAATGAACAACAAACTCAATTTATTGAATAGACCTAAACAAGAAGTCCTTTTCCTGATTTTGCTTTTTCAATAGCTTTTTCTTCTTCTTGTGATAAAGAATATTTTGAAAGCCCATTTTTAACCGGCTTGGCGTAAACTCTTGTCCCCTCTCTAGTGTAAAGAGAAGAAATAATAAAGCCATTATCTTTACTGTCTAAAAGAGCGATAACAAAACTCTGATTGCCGCCGACTTCCTTAAAAGGGTTAAAACGAACCACCCCTATCTTTTGCAGACTGCGCCCAGCCATTTTCTCTAATATTCTTTGCTTTTCGGAAAAACTTTTAAAATTTTTCTCAAGTTTTAATAATCTTTTAATTTGCTGGTAAAACACTCCTTCTAAATCCGAAGCAGAACTCCCCTGAAAAAATGTATGAAGTTTTTTTTCAATTTTTGAAACTCTCCATTGCTGCCTGACAATAAAAACTATCTCAATAATATTAAGCAAAAACAGAATAAAAATTAATAAAACCAAATTATTTTGAATTAAAGTAATTAACTTAACCATGTTTTTATTTAGTCTAACAAACAAAAAACAAATTGTAAATTGCTTTCCATCGATTGCAAAAAACTTACTAATTATTTTTAAAATTAAAGTTAAAATAAAAACTTTATCATTGTAAAAATGTGGAAAACTTTTCTTGTAAAATTTGGGTAATTTTCTTAAAATAAATGAAGATAATATTTAACCTCAAAAAATATGTTTAAACAAAAATATATTAAACAGTATAAAAAAATAAATTTTATAAAAGTTGTCATTT
>CAYZRO010000033.1:0-6283 GCA_964480905.1 uncultured Candidatus Saccharibacteria bacterium | reverse complement strand
TATAAAAATATTTTTTTTGGTTTTTTCTAAAATTTTTCCCTCAATAACATCCCCTGCTTCTGGTGGCAGGTTGGATTGTTTTAGTATTTCCTTATTGAAAAGGAATTTGTTGTCCTGAGGCAATTGTTGAAGTGATTGATTAATTTTTGTTTCGGGTGCCATATTTTTTATATTAGTATACATGAGTTAGATTTTTTGGCAAGACTTATAAGCTCATTTGTCATTAAACAGAGAATATGTTAATATAATTTAGTAATTTAGAAAAATAAATAATATAAAAACAATGATAATAAATTATTACGGTTTAGCTTGTTTTAAAATTCAAAGCAATAATTTAGTTTTAGCTTTTGATCCTTTTTCAAAAGAAACAGGGTTACGTCCGCCTCGTTTTAAGACCGATATTGTTTTAATTACTCATAATCACTATGATCATAACAATATTGAGGCTTTAGAAGGAGATTTTTTTGTTGTTGACGGTCCTGGCGAATATGAAGTTAAAGGAGTGCCTATTCAGGGAATTCAGAGCTTTCATGATAATCAGAAAGGAAAAGAAAGAGGTTTAAATACTATTTATCGGTTAGAAATAGAAGGAATAACGATTTGTCATTTAGGCGATTTAGGCCAAGATTCGCTTACAGATGAGCAATTAGAAAAAATCGCTGAGGTAGATATACTAATGATACCTGTAGGGGGAATTTATACTATTAATGGGCAGAAAGCCGCCACTATTATTAGTCAAATTGAACCGCGTTTGGTTATTCCAATGCATTATCAATTGCCTGGATTAAAAATAAAACTTAAACCAGTTGATGATTTTGTTAAAATGATGGGGTTAGAAAAGAAAGAAACCATCAGTAGGCTGGTGATTAAAGAAAAAGACCTTCCTAGTGAAGGAACAAAAACAATCATTATGAGTTTAAAATAGTTAAGTTATTTCTCGTTTATTTATCTTTATGAGAAGGTTTATTTTTAATTTTTTTTCTCGTCTTCAAAAAAAGCCATATTATATTAGAATTAAAATTTTTTATTTAGCTGTTGCTGTTTTTTTGTTTTTGGTTGTGGCTGTTTGGTTTATTTTTTCTTTTCAATCAACTCCCTTTAAACTTTTTTATTCAAACGAAAATTCTGTTAAACAAACAGACTTAGGTTCACAAAAAATTAAAATGCCCTCTTTAATAGATACGTTGAAGGCCAGTTTTAAAGATTTATTTGTTAAACAATATATTGAGGAAAGTTATTGAGAAAATAAAAATTTTAAAATTCTATTTGAAAGGGATTGGAATCAAACTATATGAAGATAGGTCAAATTCAACCAAAAGAAATAAATGAAGAAATGCGGGAGTCATATTTAGACTATGCTATGTCTGTTATTGTTTCTCGGGCCTTGCCTGATGTGCGTGACGGTCTTAAGCCTGTTCAACGTCGGATACTTTATGCTATGTGGAGCTTGGGCCTTAAGTCAGGAGCAAAATTTCGAAAATCAGCAACAGTTGTTGGAGAAGTTTTGGGGAAATACCATCCTCATGGTGATATTCCAGTATATGAGAGCTTAGCGCGAATGGCTCAGGATTTTTCTTTACGATATCCTTTAATTGATGGCCAAGGCAATTTTGGCAGTTTAGATGGCGATTCGCCGGCGGCTATGCGCTATACCGAAGCCCGCTTATCTCAGATAGCTGAGCAGATGCTTTATGACATAGAAAAAGAAACGGTTGATTGGATTGATAATTATGACGGAACACGTCAGGAGCCAGTTGTTTTGCCATCAAAAATACCGCAGTTGCTTTTAAATGGCTCTACAGGTATTGCTGTAGGCATGGCGACTAAAATTCCTCCACACAATTTATCTGAGTTGGTTGAGGCTATTTGTTATTTGATTGATCACCCTAAAGCAACCACTGAAGAATTAATGGCTTTTATTAAAGGGCCTGATTTTCCTACTGGCGGAGCTATTTATGACCGTAAGGCAATTATTCATGCTTATAGTTTAGGCAGCGGGCCAATAATTATTCGGGCCCATACGGAAATAATTGAGAATAAAAAAGGACATTTTCAGATTATTATTCATGAGATTCCTTACCAGGTCAACAAGTCCTCTTTGCTTCAAAAAATTGCTGATTTAGTAAAGAACAAAAAATTGTTGGGAATTAAAGATATCCGCGATGAAACAGATCGCAGTTGTCATGAGCATGGTTGGTCCAAAGTAAGAATTGTTATAGATTTAAAAAATGATGCTTATCCTCAAAAGGTTCTTAATCGTCTTTTTAAATACACAGATTTACAGACGACATTCCATTTAAATATGTTGGCTTTAGTTGATGGGATTCAACCTCAGGTTTTGCCGCTGAAGAATGCTTTAGAATATTTTGTTAAGCATAGACAAGAGATAGTTAGGCGTCGAAGCGAGTTTGATTTGGCAAGGGCAAAGGAAAGGGCTCATATTCTTGCTGGGTTAAAGAAAGCTCTTGATAAAATTGATGCAATTATTAAGACAATTAAATCTTCGCGTAATCGAGAGCTTGCTCATCGAAATTTGATGAGAAAATTTAAATTTACTGATATCCAAGCTACCGCTATTTTAGAAATGAAATTGCAAACTCTTGCTGGTTTGGAAAGAAAGAAAATAGAAGAAGAGCTGAAAGAGAAATTAAATTTGATTAAAAAACTGGAATTGTTGCTAAAGAGTCCAAAGAAAATTTTAGAGGTCATTAAAAATGAGCTGCAAGAGATTAAAAAGAAATTTGGCGATGAGAGGCGAACTCGGGTTTTTGTCAGAGGAGTAAGCTATTTAAGCAACGAGGATTTGATTCCAAAGGAAGCCTGTATGGTTATTTTGACCAAGGGAGGTTACATAAAAAGAACTACTCCTAAAGAATATAGAACTCAGAGAAGAGGCGGACGGGGCGTTTTAGGTATAACGACTCGCGAAGGAGACAGCGTAGAGCAATTCTTAATCGCCTCCACTCATGATGATATTTTATTTTTTACCAGCCAAGGTCGGGTTTTTCAAGTTAAAGCTTATGAGGTTCCAGAAGCAAGTCGTATCGCCCGTGGTCAGGCTATTGTTAATTTTCTCCAAATTAGACCTAGCGAACAAATAACTGCCATTGTTCCGGTTTCTTCAGAGGAGAAAGAGCAAGGCAAGATAAAATATTTGGTTATGGCTACTCAAAATGGTATAATTAAGAAAACTGTTATTGATGATTTTAAACAGGTTCGTCGTTCTGGATTAATTGCTATTAAACTTGATGGGAAAGATCATTTAGGCTGGGTAAGGGCTATTTCTGGCCAGCATAATATTATAATCGTTACTCGTCGGGGCCAGAGCATTTGTTTTAGCGAAAAGGATATTCGTCCAATGGGTCGAAATGCGGCGGGGGTGCGCGGCATTAAATTGCAAAAGAATGATGAAGTGGTAGCTATGGATGTTTTTGATCCAAGAAATCAAAACGATAATCATCTTTTAGTTGTTACAGAAAAAGGATTTGGCAAAAGAACTAAATTAAAATTTTATAAAAAGCAAAGAAGAGGTGGTGTAGGAATTAAAACAATGCGATTAACTCCAAAAAACGGATTGATAGTAAAGGCAAAAATTGTTTCACCGGAAGTTCAGGATTTAATTATTATTTCAGCTAAAGGGCAGATTATTAGAATTAATCTTAGGGATATTCCAGATTTAAGTCGGTCTACTCAAGGCGTTAAGATAATGAATGTAAAATCAGATGACAAAATTGTTTCAATTGCTTGTTTGTAGTATTATAAAATTAAGATTTGAATATTTTTATTATTCGTTAAAAGGAGAATAAATAAGATTATAATGAAAAATCAACATACAGGAGGTTTTTTAAATCCTGATAAAGTGATTGATCAGTTAAATATAACTCATGGTATGTCAGTAGCTGATTTCGGCTGCGGTCATGGTTATTTTTCTATTCCTTTTGCCCGAAGAGTTGGCAATTCAGGAACAGTTTATGCTTGCGATGTTTTGCCATCTGCTTTAGAGGCGGTGGAAACCAGAGCAAATTTAGAAAATCTTTCTAATATAAAAACTGTTAGAACCAACTTAGAAAATCCTGAAGGCAGTAAGCTAGATCCTGAGTCAATGGATTTGGTCTGTTTGGCTAACATTTTATTTCAGTCCAACAAAAAGGAAGAGATAGTAAAAGAAGCGATTTAAAGTCTGATGGTCGTTTAGTAATCATTGATTGGGAAAAAGAAAGTCGGTTAGCGCCTAAAGAAGGTTGGCCTTTGACTATTAAGGAGGCGCGGCAAATTGCTGAAGAGAATGGTTTTGTTTTTGAAAAAGAGTTTGATGCCGGAGATTATCATTACGGCTTAATTTTTGTTAAGAAATAATTAATCTTAATTTTTGCCCTTAATTATGTTTCAAAAATTTTATTCTTTCTTTTTGCCTATTGCTTTAGTTGGCTTATTGACAGCGGGGCTTCTTGCCAGATTGCCGGGCTGCCGGCCAAAAGCTCCCCAATCAGGCGAACTTGTTATCTGGGGTGTTTATGATGATTCTGATGTCTATAGTGCTTTAATTGGAGATTTTGAAAGAAAATATCCTCATATTAAAGTTCGTTATTATAAAAAAAGTTACAATGATTATGAACGAGATCTTTTAGACGCTTTAGCGGCCGGGCAAGGGCCTGATATTTTTTACCTTCATAATGATTGGTTGCCGCGTTATTATGATAAAATTTATCCTTTGCCAGAGGATTTGATGACTTTAAAGGAATTCAGAGATACATTTGTTGATGTCGCTTTTAATGATTTGACGGTCAATGATCAAATTTTTGGCTTGCCTTTGTTTGTGGATACTTTAGCTCTTTATTGGAATAAGGATTTATTTAATTCAGCAGGTATTCCCGGACCGCCTTTAACTTGGCAGGAATTTATGTTTGATGTGCCAAGACTGACAAAATTTGATGATTATCGAAATATTGTTCAGGCCGGAGCAGCAATTGGCACAGCCAGAAATATAAACCGTTCTACAGATATCCTTTCTCTTCTAATGCTTCAGAATGGCACAAAAATGCTTGATGACGATAGAACAAGAGTAGTTTTTGATAGGTCTGTTAATTCTTCTATCAATCCCTACCCCGGCGAGAATGCTTTAGCTTTTTATACGCAATTCGCAGATCCCCAGAAGAAAGTTTATACTTGGAACAATAAGATGCATTATTCTATAGATGCTTTTTATGAAGGTCGTTTAGCAATGATGTTTAATTATTCATATCATATTTCAACTATTCGCAGTAAAGCTCCATATATTAATTTTGGCATAAGTTATATGCCCCAGATTACTCAATCTAGCAATCAAGTGAATTATGCCAATTACTGGGCTTTGACAGTTTCTCGTAATTCGCGTTTCCCTTATTATGCTTGGCAGTTTGTCACCTATGCTCTGCAGAAGAACAATAATCAATATTACTTGCAGCAAGCCAAAAGACCGTCAGCCAGAAGAGATTTAATTGATTGGCAGAAGGATGATTTAGATTTAGGTGTTTTTGCCCGACAAGCTTTAAGCGCTCGCTCTTGGTTTCAGATTGATAATTCTTCCATTGAATCAATTTTGGCAGATATGATTGATAATGTAGTTGCTAAGCGAATGACTATTGGACAAGGATTAGAATGGGCGGCTAGTAGGATAAATCTTCTTATGGAAAAATAGTATGCAATAAAACGTGCGTTTTTAAAATAATTTTTTTTGAATACAAATAAAAAATAAATAAATTTTTAAAAAAATGAAAAAGAAATTATTAAGCAGGGTGTTATCCAGATTTAATTTAATTATTCTATTGTTATTTTTAAGTTTAATTTGGTTTTCAGTTTTGCCGACTCAAGCTCAAATAGCGCAAGATGAGTCTTCAGGCGATAAAGTGATTTATGATAAAGATAACCTGCTGTCTCAATATGAACCGTCTTCAGGGCTATATAATAATCCGCATTCAGATGTTTCTTCGGGCTCTTTAGGCAATATTAAAGATTTTAATAATTTTAATACCTCTTCAGGCTCTTCAGGGGGGATTAAAATACCTAATCCTATCAAAGCCAAGAACTTTACTGAAGTTGTTAAGGCAATAATAAAATTTGTTTATACTGTTTCAATTCCGATTGCCGTAATAATGATCCTTTGGGCCGGATTGCAATTTATTACTTCTAGCGGCAATGAAGAAAAAATTAGAAGCGCTAAAAGGACTTTAGTCTATGCTCTGGTCGGTTTGGCTATCGTTATTTTAGCCACAGGCTTAATAAGTATTTTAAAGGAACTTTTGTC
>CAYZRO010000032.1:0-6432 GCA_964480905.1 uncultured Candidatus Saccharibacteria bacterium | reverse complement strand
AAAATACAACAACCGGCGTCAGATAATCTAAGCCGAAAAAAGTCAGGACAATTTTTTTTAATCGTTACCGCGGTTAAAAGCCTGATAATGTCGGAAATAAACATTCATTCTGTACCTTTCACATCTAAACTATTTTCAATGTGCTTTTTTAATTCTTGATATGTTTTGCCAAAATGTTAGCGAGGATTTTGGCTTGCTATTGCCAGACTTTTTTGATGTTGTTGAGATTTGTTTCAAAATTTTTTAAACTAGATTTACTAAAATTGCTATTCCCATTGCAACCATTATTAATCCAGCAATCAGGTGCAAAAGTTGTAATTTTTTTTGGCGAAGATTTTCTAGTTTTTCGGGCTTTAAACCGAGATAGCAGAGTAAAGTGATAACTATCATTGGCAGAATAAAGACAGCATTATATAACAAGAGCCAGCCAAGTGCCGAAAGAAATGTTTGTTTTTGAGAAAGCATTCCTAGAATTACGATATAAGGTCCAGAGGTACAAGGAAGTAGGAATAAACTGACTAAAATGCCAATTATGAACGCTCCGAAAGGAGAAGTGATTGAGCGTATAAAAGATTTCATCTTTGGCCGCCAACTTTTGGGAACTTCCATGAGAAAACCACCACCTCCATACCAAAAGAAATCTTTAATATTAAATAAACCGATAATAATAGCTAGAATTCCTATACTTTTTATAAACCAAATAGAAAATTTAGCAGTCGCTAAAGCTCTATAAATTCCTAAACCCATTGCGAGATATGAAATATAGATTGCTGCACTAAAGCTTAAGCCGACAATTAACGCCCGTATTCTGTTTTGTGTATTCAAAATAGTTGCCATTAAAATTATTAGGACGGCAAAAGCGCAGGGATTAATGGCATCAACAAACGCCGCTCCTAAGACGAGTGTTAAGGTTAGTCGTTTATTATTAGCTGGTAAGTTAGACAGAGATTGAGATTTTACATTTGCTTGATTTAAATTTTTAGATGTTGAACTTGTTTTGCTAGAATTAGTTGAAGTTGTTTTATAAGATTTTTTTTCCGACAGCATTCTTATAATCTCTTTATCGCCAACATAATATTCTTTGTCAATGACCGCCAAAGGCACTCCTTGTTTTTCCATAGGAATATTAAGCTCCTGACAGATTTTGTTGAATTTTTCTCTATTTTCTTTATTAAAATAAATTTCTCTTCTTTCAATATTAAAGTATTTATCTAAATTATTTTGCTGGATAAAATTTTCTACATTCATACAATGCGGACAGCCTTGCCCCCAGAAAATTATAATTTCTCCTTTTTTTGATGAAGAGAAATTATGATTTAGATAAGATATCAAAACTAGAAACAAGATTAAAATAGCTATTTTGATAATCTTGCTTGTCATATTTTTCGTTGGTTGCTTAAATAATCTATATACTATGTATTTATTATACAAAGCTTTCTGATTATTACAAATGCTAAATCATTGGTAAAAAGCAGCCATTAAGGCTGCTTTTTACCAATGATTTAGAAAACTAAAACTTTTGTCCGCTTAACGCCAAATTGCTTAGCTTCTTGACGAGTTGGGAACCAAATATCTATCTTATGGCTGTTTTTTGGCGCCATTCTATCTTCTACAATGAATATTTGCGTACCAAACAATTCAGGAAATTGCAGGCGTGTACCGAATGGAAGAAAGTTACAAGCAACAGTGCCTTTATGGACATGGGTTCCGGAAGCGGTAATGAAAGGAGTGTCGTCAGTTTGGTCAGGCGTGCTTGAGTAAGCCGTAACCAAACCGTTAAAGTGTCGACGCGGAGTTTGCGGATTCATGCTTTGGATAAGCAAATGTTTTTGAATTGTCGGCAAAGAATCTACAGGATTAGAGATTTTTCTTTCAATAGATTGGAGATTTATTTCTTGGGCTTGAGCTGGCAAGCCTGTAGGCGATTGGATAAATAGGGCTTGGCTAATTAAGTTAATCAGCGTTATATAAGTTAATATTGAGTTACTCATATGTTTGAATTGTTTCAAATAAAAAACACTCCAGTTGGGAGTGTGCCTTAATATTAACATAATATTATATTTTTGTCAAGTAATTATATAAAGATAGGCATATTTTTGATGGAACTAATAAAATCAAGAGAAATTCTGTAGCTTAAAACTTTATAAACTCTTTAAGAAAACATTTTTCTAGTTAAGCTTTTAATTCAAGATTAGAAATTTCGTAATCAATATGGACATTGCCAAGGATAAAAAACTTTTCTTTCAAAGTTGATTGAATTTTTCGTTTATATAACAATTTTGGCATAAGTGGTAATGTTAAGAATATATTATATTTCTCGTAAAATATTGCTAAATTAAATTTTGGAAAAAATATTCGCCTATCTCTCATTTATTTGAAAAGCAAATAAAAAATCCGGCGCTAGCCGGATTTTTAATAATCAATAATTGATAAATTAATTTCTAGAAAATCTAATAAAACCACTACAAGGAATAATCTGTATATTATTTTTCTCTAAATGGTCTAGAAATAAATTAATACCAATAGAGTCCGAGGAAGCATGGCCGCAAATTACCGCATTTATATGAGCAGCTTCAGCTTCTTTTTTATGCTCTTCAGACATATGCATGCCAATGACTGTACCAATACCTGCTTGGGCTAATTTCTCATAAATTTGCGGTGATCCTTCTGTGCCGCCAGTAATTTCAGTAACAGCTATCTTGCCGCAATAGTTTTCTTTGTCGCCGGCGAAAAGCCGAGGTCCGACTCCAAGTTTTTTAGCTTCCTGATATTCTGGAATATTTAAAAGCAATTCAAGAAGTTCTTCAATGATTTCTGGCTTTTTCTTTTCTATTTTTTCTTTAAGAAATTGAGCCACTAAATTATCTGCTGGCGTATGAATGCACATTAGTCCGATTTTAAGCAATTTGGCCGCATCTACTACTCGGTTATGGTTTTGCGGAGAAATTAGCCTAGAGACTTCAGAAATCCTTAATTTAAAAAGGCCTTCAGCGATATTAATTGGTACGCCATACTGACTTAGGACTTCTATTTGTAAATCCATTACTTCATGTAAGCAAGCCAGTGCTTGGCCAAGTGGATGGTGTGAGATTACTAAATCAACTCCTAATTCTTTAGCTAAAAGCAATTCGCTGACACCAATGTCAATACCGACTAATATTTTTTTAATTGGTTTTTTGGTTTCAACTAAAATTCGGCTGTCAGCATAAGGATTAGTAAGTTTTTCTTTATCAAAAAATTTTTTCTCTTGAGAGGGTAACTTTTGGAATTTTTTCTTGATTTTGTCAAGATACTTCTTGACTTGACGTTTTCCTCTTAAGTCTGATTCTGTTCCTAATTTTATTGCTAATTTATAGATTTGTTTTTGTGTTAACATTTTTACCTATTATTATTTAGCAGGAGATTTAGTTAAGAGCGGGTGAGCGGAGTCGAACCGCCGTTTCTACCTTGGCAAGGTAGCGTAATAACCACTATACGACACCCGCTTATTAAGTGCCGAGGACCAGACTTGCACTGGTGACCTTCGGTTTTTCAGACCGACGCTCTACTACCTGAGCTACCTCGGCTTTTTTATAGAATTTTAGACTTTTAAAACAATATTTTTTATTTTCTATTGTACCAAATATTTTTGTCAATAGTCAAAAGTTAAAGTAAAATTTTCTGTAACTTTTGGGTAGCGATTAGTTAGTGTCAGCATCTTTTGTTTTGTTCGTAGCCCGATTTCGGCAGTTAAAAAATCGGCTCGAACCGCCGAATTTTGAACCAAAAACTTTATAATATTGATTTTAAAAAACCTTGGAATTACCTTTATTTTCTGCCTGCCGAAGCCCGAGCCCCGAGCGGAGCGAGGGGCGAGGGCGAGGCAAAACATTCCTCAAATTCATTATGGTGGACCCGAGGGGATTTGAACCCCTGACCTCCTCCATGCCATAGAGGCGCTCTAGCCAACTGAGCTACGGGCCCTTTTTGAATTCCTTTAAATGCCCTCACCAGGATTCGAACCTGGATTAATGGCTTAGGACGCCACTGCTTTATCCGTTAAGCTATGAGGGCGAAAAATTTTTCTAATTGTTAACATATTATCAATTAGCTTATTTTTTGTCAAAATTTTTTTATTAGCATTTTTATTAAATATTACCAATGTTCTTTAGAAAGGAGTTTAGCAAGCTCTTTAGAATATTGATTTAAATGGTTGACAATTTGAGACGAGCAAAGAATGTCTTGAGCTTCTGGATGGGTTGGCCGTGGTTTGACTTTTTTGACTATTTTTCTTAAGCATTTTGGGTTATCAATAATCATACAAGGCATACGGTGGTCGCGATTCCAGGGCTGTCCTTTTCGTATCTCGCAGAATAAATCCGATTTTAAAACATCCCAAAGATGACCTTTATGAGCGTATATTTCTTTAATATTATCCTGAGCAAAATGGATAAAGACACATGGCTCAATATCTCCGTAGACATTAATGTGAAAATAGCCTCCGTCATTTCGTCCGCCAGCCAGACAACCTTTAACATAAGGGCCGTCAGTCCAAAAGTCCACAGCGAACATAGACATTGATTTTCGTATTTGATTAACTTTTTTATTAATTTCTATACGTTGTTTTGGCGTTAGCATTAATTTTGGGTTAGGTTTTTTGCCTACCGGAATATACTGGAAAAACCAGCCAAACAATGCGCCTTTTTCTTCAAGAAATTGATAAAAGTCATCTTTTACAAGAAGGCGCCAATTGTGCCGACAAGGCATAGTTGAATAACCAAAGATAACCCCTGCTTCTTTTAATCTATCCATAGCTTGGCAAATTTTTTTAAATACTCCCTTGCCTCGTCTTAAATCTGTTTCTTTTTCAAAACCTTCTATTGATATGACAGGGGCGATATTTCCTATATTAGCAATTTGTTGGGCTAAAGTTTTATCAATTAAGGTTCCGTTGGTAAAAACTTGAAAAAAGATTTGATTATGTTTAGCAAATAAATTTAGTAGATCGCGTCTTATAAATGGTTCTCCGCCTGAAACAGTGATAAAGTAAATCCCCATTTGTTTGGCGTCGGTAAATATTTTGTCTATAATTTCGTATGGTAAGTCGCTTTCCTTTTTGTATTGAGCCGCATAGCATCCCTGACAGCGAAGATTGCATCTCATAGTAGGGGAGATTACAAAAAAGAAAGGAGCTGGCAATTTTTTTGTTTTGGCAAAATAGTTTCTCTTTTTTCGGCCCATTAAAAAAGCTTCTACCAATAAATTGCTGAAAAATTTTTCTCTGACTTTTGGTGATTTGTTGATGATTTTCTGGTAATAACCTAAAACGATAGGGTTTTTGTTTTCAAAAAGATTGATTAAAAATCCGATACGTTCTCTGATTTTTTCATTTTTGCCTCTCGGTGCTATTTTTTTTGCTATTTTTAGCATTCCTACAAGCCTATTGATTGATTTTTCCGGATTTTTTTTGTATTCAGAGACCAAAAGAGCTACAAATTTATTAAGACTGTTTTTATAGATAGCATTTTTTATATTTGAGAGTTTATTGATTTTTTGTAGCGGTAACATACTTTTTATAACTATAGTAGAGTTTTTAAAATTTTCTTAGCTGATTTTTCTAAGTTTAAATTTTTATTAAGCGAATAAGATTCCAAGAGCAATCCATCCATAATATTAATTATTAATGATGTTATTAAACGCGCTTTCTCGTTAATGCGTTTTCTGATAATAGAGTTGTTTTGTCGTTCTAAAACTCTTTTTACTACCGGTTGAAAAATAGCAATGGTACGAAATTTTAAGCTGTTGATTTGCTTAGCGATTTTGTAATTTTTTAAAGAAGGTTTTATAATAATAGAATTTAATAAATTTTTTTCTTTTAGGCCGAATTCTAAATAGGCTTTTATCATTTGTGAAAGAATTTTTTCTGGCGGTCCTGTTTGTAATTTTTTAGTCAGAGCAATACAGAAAGTTTCAAATGACTCTTTTAAAGCTTTTTCGTAAATTTCAATTTTACTGGAAAAGTGATAGTAAAGAGCAGGTTTGGTTATATTTAATTTTTGGGCAATGTCATTCATAGATACCCCTAAATAACTGAATTTTGAAAATAATTTCCTTGCAGTTTTGATAATATCTTTTTTTGTATTTTGATTATTAAATTTTTTAGATGATAATTGTTTTTTCATAAAATTGAGTTCGTAGTTTAATGCAATTTAAGCCGTTGCTTAAATATTTTACTTACCGACCGGTAAGGATTTTAATTCTATTTTAAAAAGTAGTAAAATAAAAGTCAAATAGAAATATAGATAGAGCAGAGAGAATATTTTGTTTGACAAAGCTATTTTTTGCTATATTCTAAAATTAGTACATTTTTAAGGAGGAGAAAATGAAGAACATTAATTTGAATTTGTCTTTTAGTATTACAACGAGTCCCTGCTATAACTTTGTTTGTAATAA
>CAYZRO010000031.1:0-6448 GCA_964480905.1 uncultured Candidatus Saccharibacteria bacterium | reverse complement strand
TATCGCTGCTCCGATATTAGCCCAACGAGCTGGTAAGATGCCGGCTTGAGGTCCGATAAAATTAACAATAAAGGAAGCCAGACCGACATTTAAGGCAAATCCAATTAAACTGATAATAAAAAATTGCAAAAATTCTTTCTTCTGTAAGTTATTTTGGGTAATTTTTTGATTGAATGTCCAAAATTTATTCCAGAAATAGCTATTAATTACTGCAGTGGTAAATGATGCAGACTTGAATATTGAATAACCCCATCCGGCAGAGACGTCTGTAAGCCAAATTAACAAATTTAATATTCCAAAGTCTACAGCTGTATTTAGAATGCCGACTAAAACAAATTTAGCTAATTGATAAATAATAGGAATTTTTTTTGAAATTAGAAAGACGAAAATTAAACCAATAATATAAATAATTGGCAAAAAAACGACAACAAGCCAGAAAAAAGGAATAGCTAAATTTAATCCTTTGCTAATGACAACTAATAACCAAGCAGTTGCTTCGCCAATAACAAAGGAGACTAATAGATCTTTTTTATTTATTAACATAAACAAAATAGAATCAGCGATTACAATTCAGAAAAGTTTCTTAAAATTATAATCTGCCGATTGTTATAGATAATATTTACTTCATTTTACCACAAAAGATTTTTCCCTAAAAGAGATTTTGAAAAGAAAACAAAAATTGTTAAAATATAAATAATGAAGAGAAAATATAGTTTTAGTGTTATTATAATTATTGCCATCCTGGCTTTGGCTGGATTTTTAAGATTCTGGCATTTAGATAGTGTTCCGCCTGGTCTTTATCCTGATGAAGCGATAAATGGCAATGATGCCATAAAAGCATTAGAGAGTGGAAAATATAAAGTTTTTTATCAAAATAATAATGGACGCGAGGGTTTATTTATTAATTTAATTTCTCTTGTTTTTAAGTTTTTTGGTTATGGAATTTGGCAACTTCGTTTTATTAGCGCTTTAAGTGGGTTATTGACAGTTTTAGGAATTTATTTATTGACTCAAGAATTGCCTTTTAAAAACTCTAAAAGGGTTGCTTTATTATCTGCTTTTTTCCTTAGTATAAGTTTCTGGCATATTAATTTCAGCCGAATTGCCTTTAGAGGTATATTAGTCCCATTTTGCCTTACTTGGTCTTTATATTTTCTGTTTAAGGCATTAAATAATTTTCAAAAACAAAGAAAAAAAACAGCATTGAATTATACTAATGTTATTTTTTTTGTTCTTTCAAGCATCTTTTTTGGCTTAGGTTTTTATACTTATATTGCTTTTCGGATTGCCCCTTTAATATTTTTGCCGGCTTTTTTATGGATTGTTTATTATTTTTGGCAAGAATTCAAAAAAAATACAACAAAATGGAAATTAATTTATCTAAAGCAAAATTTCTGGCAAGTTGATATTTGGTTCCTGACGGCTATTTTAGTTCTTATTCCGATAACAATATATTTTTTCCACAATCCACAAGATTTTATGGGGCGCGCCGGCGATGTCTCAGTATTTAATTCTGAGCATCCTTTTTCAGTTTTACTAGACAGCACAATTAAAACACTTTTAATGTTTAATTGGCATGGAGACTGGAATTGGCGGCATAATTACTCTGGTTTGCCGCAATTGTTCTGGCCAGTGGGAATATTGTTTATTATTGGTTTTCTCGCTCTTGCAAGAGATTTAATTCAGGAAATACGGGAAAAAGAAAAAAATAGTTATAAAATAATGGTTTATTTAACTCTTTTTCTTTGGTTTTTCACAATGCTTTGCCCGGCTATTTTTACGGCAGAAGGATTGCCGCATGCTTTGAGAACTATTGGTGTTATTCCAATAGTTTATCTCTTTGCCGCTTTTAGTGCTGTTAATTTTTATGCTTTATTTAAGAAAATGTCTTTAATTAAAAGAAAAATAATAAAAACTTTTGCTGTTTGTCTTTTGCTGGGACTAATTTATCATTCTTTTTATGCTTATTTTTTTGATTGGGCGAGAAAAAAACAGACAGCTTCGGCTTTTTCTCAAAATTATGTTTTAATAGGTAATTATCTTAATCACCTGCCTGAACAAATAAACAAATATGTTATTATTAATCAAGGAGGAGTTTTAGTTTATCCTGTGGCTCAAGCAATCGGTCAGGCAAGCATTAAAGGTTTGCCAATGCCTGCTCAAACTATTCTTTTTCTTGAAAAAACTAGCCAAAACCAGAAAAAAGCCAAATATTTATTGCCAAAAGATTTGGAGATTTTAAAAAATACTAAACCGCCTTCTGTTTTCATTCCAATAGATAATAATAGAACAATCAAAGAGAAATTAGAAAATTATTTTCCCGACGGTCGTTTTGAAAAAATAAATAATATTGAAGTTTTCATTAGACCGGGCGAGCTGCCTTCATTGGGACCGCCTAGCTAATAAAAAATGTTTTCGACAAAAAATAATAATTTGTTAAATTTATTGGTGGCATTAATTCTGATGATAATGTTTTCTCTGACTTTTTTTAGCATGAAAGACGATTCAGCGACTATGGACGAGTTGGCTCATATTCCAGCCGGTTACGCATATCTTTCTCAAAAAGATATGCGTCTTAATCCAGAACATCCTCCTTTATTGAAAGATTTATCTGCTTTTCCCTTACTTTTTATGAATCTTAATTTTCCGTTTAATCATAAATCTTGGACAGCTGATGTTAATGGTCAATGGGATTTTGGTCAACAATTTCTTTATTTATCAAATAATAATCCTGATAGAATTATTCTTTGGTCACGAATACCTTTACTTTTTATAATGATACTCTTAGGGATTTTTGTCTTCAGATGGACAAAGGAATTATTCGGCAAAAAAGCCGGTTTGCTAGCTTTGATTTTATACGCTTTTTCGCCAAATATTTTAGCTCATGGGCGTTATGTGACAACTGATGTAGGAGCGGCTGCCGCTATGTTTATTGCTTCTTATTATTTTATTAAATGGTTAAAAAATCCTAAAATAAAAAATCTAATTATCGCTAGTATAATTTTTGGCCTAGCCCAATTAGCAAAATTTTCTGTTTTTCTTTTAGTCCCCTTTTTTGTTTTATTAACTATTATTTGGATAATAATTCTCTTAAGGACTAATAGAAAAAAATATTCTTTTTGGCATTTGTCGTATAGATATTTAATAGGTTATATACTAATCTGTTTGATTGCTTTGGCGGTGATAGGGCCAATTTATCAATTTCATATTTGGCATTATCCTCTTGAACGTCAGACTCGCGACATACAGTTTATTTTAAATTCTTACGCTGGAGGCCCAGCTGAAGGAATTAAAGATGCTTGTTTAAAATTAAATAGAATTAACAGGTGCCCGGCTGAAATTATAATTTGGATGAGCAAAAAACCAATTTTAAGATCTTATGCTCAATACTTCTTTGGCTTGCTGATGGTATTTCAGAGAGCAACCGGGGGTAATACAACTTATTTTAAAGGTCAAGTTTCCGCCGCTGGCTGGAAAAGTTATTTCCCTTTCGTCTATTTAATCAAGGTACCGTTAGCTTTTCATATAATGACTTTAATTGTTATTCTATGGCTTATCTATGAGTTTTTTAAAAGAAAAGGAAATTATTTTCAAAATTTTATTTTATCTTGTTATAAACATTTCACTCAGATATCTATGCTTTTATTTATTAGCCTATATTGGTTTGTTAGTTTAAAAAGCAATCTTAATATTGGCCTTAGGCATCTTTTGCCAATTTTCCCCTTTAATTATGTTTTGGTTAGCGGCTATCTAATGAAATGGGTTAGCTTAGAAACAAAATTTCCTTCCAATATAAATAATTTAAAAAGTGCTTTAAAAAAATTAGAAAACTTATTTTTTCTAGAGGTGCCTAAATGCATTTTCGTTCTGCTGCTTGTATTTTGGTATTTAGCAAGCTCATTAAGCATTTGGCCTCATTATTTAGCTTATTTTAATGAAATAATTGGCGGTCCCTCTAATGGTTATAAATATGTAGTCGACTCTAATTTAGATTGGGGCCAGGATTTAAAACGATTAAGTAAATGGGTAGAAGAAAGAAACATCAATAAGATCTATGTAGATTATTTCGGTGGTGGCTCAGTTGAATATTATTTAGGTGAGAAATATAGACCTTGGTGGGGAACTCGCGATTCCTCAGAAGCTAAAGGGTGGCTTGCTGTATCAGCGACATTTCTTCAAGGCGGTCGTGGCATAGCAACGCCAGGATTTAATTTGCCCACCGGATATTATCGCTGGCTGGACAAATACCGACCAACAAAAATTATTGGCTATTCAATTTTTGTTTATAAAATAGATTAATTTATTAATTAAAACCGCCTTTATTTAATCGGATTTTAGTTTATAATAAACCCGATTAATAATCCTCACATCTATATATTCTAAACTGGTTCTATTTTTAATTTTTTTATTTAGAATTTCACGGAGAATATTTAATTGAAATTTGATATCCTGATCGCTATCTAAATAAACCAGCCATTCCCCTGGAAGATTAATAATTAAATCTGGCAAACTGGAAACATCAAAAGATAAAATATTTGTCGAGAGTTGATTATAAAAAAAATCTTTAATCTCTTGAAGGATATTAATAATTTTTGGTTTGAGCACTTGGTCTCCCAGTTTTACTTTTTTTTGATTTCTATCTTCTATAAGTAAAATCAAACCTCCTCTTATTTCAGGCGCTGGATTAAAAATAATTCCATTTTTATCCATATAAAAGCAGTTTTTAGTAATTGAATTATTTTCTTTAGACAGAGAAGAATTATTTTCATTTTTTTCTTTTGTCGTTTCCTTTTGGTTAAGTATTTTATCAAAATTTATTTCTTCTCTCTCCGAATCTTTTGGCTTTATTTTTTTTATTTGACACCATAAAGCAGTTGTTTTTCTTTCCTTTAGTTTAATTATCAGCTTTGCTTTTCTTTTTATCAATTTTAATTTATGCCAGTCAAAAACAAAAGGCCATTGTTTTGTAATTGTTATTGACTCTATTCGAGGATATTTTTCTACTAATAATTTAGATAACTTTTTTTGGGACAAAAGCCATAGGTTTCTTGAAGAGAAAAAAAATAGATTTTTCTCTTCAAGAAAGTTTTCCACTTCACGATTTATCTCAGCTAAATTATTATTGTTGTTTTGTTTAATTTCTAAAGAATATGCTTGAAAATAAGAAGAAAAAAAACAAAAATAAACGGCGCTAAAAAACAAAGAGAGAATAAAAAAAGTCATTAAATAGAATTTCCATCTCTTATTTTTTCTAGGCCGATGGTTAAATTTTTGAGCGTAAATATATCTTTTAGCCATTTCTCACTAATTTTTTCTAATAACAGATTTTCTTATATATTTTTGGAGAGCTTGAGGAACTTTAATGCTACCATCGTTTTGCTGGTAATTTTCAATAATGGCAATAATAATTCTTCCTATGGCGAAAGCAGTGCCATTAACTGTATGAACAAAATTAGTCTCAGAATGAGCGTTAGAAGGCCGGTATTTAATATTTAAACGACGAGATTGAAAATCAGTACAATTACTTGTTGAATGCGTTTCCCGATATTCATTTTGACCAGGCATCCATGATTCGATATCAAAGGTGGCTGCCGAAGGGTGAGATAAATCAGCTGTGCAGAGACGAACTAATCGATAAGGAATTTTTAATAAATTCATTAAATACTGCTCTAATAGCCAAAAAAATTTATGCTCTTCAATTGAATCTTCTGGACGGCAAAAACTGAACATCTCTACTTTGTCAAATTGGTGAACTCTCAAAATACCACGAGTATCTTTTCCGTAAGCACCGGCTTCCCGACGAAAACATGTAGAAAAACCTAAATATCTTTTGGGTAGCTCGTTTTCTTCTAACACTTCATTCATATGAAGAGGACCAATAGATTGTTCAGATGTACCAACTAAATATAAATCATCTTTGATTAAATGATAAACCTCCTCTGGCGCTTGATCTAAATAACCCATAGCGCTCATTGCTTTACGATTTAACATAACTGGTGGAATAATCGGGCAAAATGCCTTGCTTTGAAGATTCAAATGATTATCTCTAATGACTTTTTTGAGAACCTTTGTATTAGTTAAAACATCAAAAGCTAGTTTTATTAAAGCGAACTCCAAAAAAGCCCCTTCATTTTTTATATAGCCAAATCGACTGCCTGAAACCTTAGCCGCTCTTTTAACATCAATAATATCTAAATTTTCGGCAATCTCTAAATAATCTTTTGGTTTAAATTTAAATTTCGGCTTTTTGCCAACATTTTTGATTATTACATTATCATTTTCGCTTTGACCTATTGGCACGCTCTTAAGCGGTATATTTGGCACTTTAAGCATCAATTGATGAAACTCCTTTTCAAATTTCTTTAGTTTTTCCTCGTTATTTTTGATTTGATTTTTTAATTTTTTAGCTTTCTCCCGCAATTCTTTGTTCGGTTTTTGCCGGCTTATC
>CAYZRO010000030.1:0-6982 GCA_964480905.1 uncultured Candidatus Saccharibacteria bacterium | reverse complement strand
AAACCTTCTTTATAAAAATTCTAACTTTTATTACCTCGTCAGTTTGGCAAAAATATCCTGTGCCAATTGCCCAAACTGGTTCATAAGCAATGATTAAATTCTTAACCAAGAGCTTACTAATATTAAATAGGTCTTTCTCTAATTCTTCTTTAATAACATCTATATCTTCATAATTCTTCTCGCCAACACATAAAATCGGCTTTAATTTCAATTTTAAACAATTCCTCAATTTCTCATTAATAAACTCATCGCTTTCCCGCAAAAACCGCCGTCTCTCAGAATGACCGATAATAATATATTGACAACCTAAATTTTTTAACATTAAAGGAGAAATTTCGCCTGTATAAGCTCCTTTATTTTTAGTAAAACAATTTTGAGCGCCTAAATGAAAATTCGAAGGCAGATGTTTAAAAAAATCCAAATAAACAAAAGGGGGACAAATAACTATATCAACATTCTTTATAGAGCTCAAATCGGCGGCAATCGGCTTATATAATGATTGAACTCCTTTTTGATCGGTTGGATTACATTTCCAATTGGCAACAATTAACGGTTTCATAAGTTTTTTTAAAAAGTCTTTTAATGTTTTTTTTACTAAACAAAAGAAAGAATGCCTAAAGTGACTAAAGTAACGAACAATCCGGCTATTATAATTCCGATTGATATCAAAAAGAAAGCCTTATAAAAAGGAACGCCAAAAATATAAGCGGCTATTGCTCCTGTCCATCCGCCGGTCATTGGCAAAGGAATAGCAACAAAAGTTACTAAAGCCAAAATGCCAAGTCTTTCAAAACGACTGGAATATTGACGGCGCGTTCTTTTAAAAAGCCAGCTAAATAATATCTGACAAAAATTTGAACGGTTGGTTAAAAATTGAGTAAATAAATCCAAAAATTTTAAAACAAAGAAAACTACTAAAACATTACCCAAAACAGCCCAAAAATAAGCAGACCACCATGGCAAATGATATACGACCAAGGCAACCGGAATCGCTCCTCTTAATTCAGAAATCGGCAGCATAGCGATTAAAAAAGTAATTAATTGATAATATAATGTCGAATGCATTTTATTTAAAATTTTCTTAAAAATTCAGCCGCTTTTTCAGGCAAAATAGTACTGATTTCAATACCCGTTCCTAACTCAAAACCAGCCCAAATACTCGTTTTCGGCAAAATAATTAAATGCCAGTGATAATAATTATATTCTTGACCATCACAAGGAGCGGTATGAATATAAAAATTAAAAGCCGGATCTTTCAATCCTCGATAAAGCTTTTTTAAAGCTACTCTTAAAGCATCAGCAAAATATTCTTTATCTTCATTGGTTAATTTCTCAAAATAAGGAGAATGACGCTTAGGGTAAACCCTTACTTCAAAAGAAATTTGAGGAGCAAAAGGACAAATAACAACAAATTTTTCATTTTCATAAATCAATCTTTGCCTATCTTTTAAATCCCAAGCAATCATCGTGCAGTAAACACATTGATTATTCTTTTTATAAAAATTGGCAGAACCCTCAATACTGCCTCGTAAATTAGGATCAATCACGGGAATGGCAATAAGTTGAGAGTGAGGATGAACAACAGAAGCACCGGCTTCCTGCCCGTGATTATAAAAAATTGAAATATATTTAATAAACTTTTTATTCATTAAAGACAAATATCTAGCTTGGTAAACGTCAATAACTTCTTTCATTTCTGAGTTTGAAAATAAGCTTATTGGTTTTTTATGGTCAGCGGTAATAATTACTTCATGATAGCCAACCCCATCCATAATTTTATTTGGGCCTTCTGTCCTTTGATACAAATCCTCTGAAGGAGCAAAAGCCGGATATTTATTGGGAATTACTATTACACTCCAATGGCCATCTTTCCTATCACGCCTTAAAATAGCTTCTTTCAAAATCTCGGGTTGGCAAAAAGGGCATTTTTTCTTAGAAATTTCTTCTTTAACTCTTTGATATTTAGCAAAAGTCTCTGGACGTTTAGCACGCCCTACTGCGACAACTACCCAGTCATTGCTAACTAAATCTAAACGTAATTCTGAAACAGGTTTACTCATAAGATAATATCTTATCAATTTTTAGACTTTAACTGATATTTATCGGTAATTAAATTCCATTTAATCTTAAGCAAATCATAAAATGTTCTCAAATAAGCTTTCCAACTAACTTTGCTCTGAGGGTCATTAAGCCAATTAACTGGTATAATTCCAATTTTATAACCCATTTTTTTCGCTAAAGCCAATATTTCAATATCAAAACCCCATCTATTAATTTTTGTTCGAGGAAAAATTGATTTTACTGCCTTCTCAGAAAAAGCTTTAAAACCGCATTGAGTGTCCCAAATGCCAGGAACAGCCAATAGTTGAATCAAAATATTGCCTAAATTACCAAGTATTCTTTTGACTAAAGGCTGAGCTATCGCCTGCTTAGCGCCAACGGCGTCTTTGGGATCGCGTGAACCAATAACAATCTCATATCCATTTTCAAAAAAATTCCACATCTTCTCAATATGATCGATGCTGGTAGAATTATCAGCATCGGTAAATAAACGATATTTGCCGCGAGCCGCCAATAATCCCTGCCTAACGACATAACCTTTGCCATGATTAATTTTATTATCAATAAGTGTCAAATTCTTAATTAAATCTTGGAATTTTTGAACAATCTGGCTCGTTGAATCTGAAGAACCGTCATTAACAACAATAATTTCATAATTAAAGTTTTGCCGGGCGAGATAATGATCTATGGCAACCAAAGTTTTACTAATGCGTTTTTTTTCATTATAAGCTGGAATAATCACTGATAAGTAAATTGTTTTTCCATCTATTTTTTTTAAATTCTCTTTCATTAAATTTTCCATATTATAGTTTTTATTTTTATATCAGCTTTTTTTAGTATATCATAATTAATTTCAACAATAAATACAGCTGTTAAGCTGTATTTATTGTTATTTAGCAAAATCCCGGCAATCTCACTTTTATTAATACTATTGTTGATTATTCTTTTGTTCTTTTTTGAAAAACTTGAAAAGTTCCTTTCTTCTAACAATAACATAAATAATTCCGGTAATTACTACAGCAATTAAAGCAGAAAGCAAATAAGTGTTAAACGGTCCTGTTGGCGGTTTTACTGGATTGCCAGTTGTTGGACCAATAATAATTTTTGTCGAACCACCGGAGGTAGTCTGGCCATTATTGCCTGAAGCAAAGGCAGAATTAAATTGTAAATTCTGGCTGGCGCTGACCACCTTGGCTCTAAATTTTATTGTTTTTGACTCATTGGCATTTAGAGAACCAATATTCAACCCATTAACGGTAGTAATGCCATCATTCACTGATTGGCCATTCACACTGGTAGAACCATTAATATAAGTCAAAGAGGAAGGTAATTGATCAAAAACTGTAATATCTGAAACGCTGTCATTAAAAGCAATAATCTGAATAGAAAATTCTATAATTTCTCCTAAAGAAGCAGTAATTTCTTGGACAAAATTAGTTTGATTTCTAGAAACATTTCTGCCTAATTTATTTAAATAAACAACGCCAAAAACCGGCGCTTTTTTACTAACAACAATTTTTGAGGTGTTTTTTACTGAAGAAGCATTATTAGCCCGAACATAGCCCTTGTTAATCAAACTGGTAGTTTCTTGATAAAAAGTCTCTGATGAATCTACTGTTGCTTTAAAAGTAATTTCTTTTGATTCTCCGGCATCTAAATCACCAATAGAAAGACGATCCTCTATTAAATCATTATTGCCGACGCTGACATCATCTATTTTTGTACTGCCATCTACATAAGTCAAACCTTCTGGCAAAATATCCCAAACTTCTACATCGGTTGCCGGTAAACTTCCAGTACAACTAACCTCTAATCGAAACTCTATCTCATTGCCGGGCGAAGCATTAATTTGATTGCTCCAATCCTGTCCTGTAGTTAAATTACGAGCTGTTTTAGAAACTGATACAGAAGATTCTCTAGGCGTTTCTTTAGTAACATTAATAACAATTGTATCTTCGGCTGACAAGCCTTCCCTCTCAACCATCGCTTTAACCGTATAGTTCCCTTCAGTATTGTAATCACAAACATCATATTTAGTATAAGGATTATCACTGATCCAATCAGATATATAGTCCCATTGTCCGTCATTAGTGCAATCAAAATAATATCTGATGCTTCCGGCAGCTGTGCCGCCTACAGAAACAGTTAGATCAACGTCATTCAAAGGAACAGTGCCAGAAGAAGGATTAGCAGAAAAATTCTCTATAATCAAAGTTGAAGGAATCTCTTTGCTCCGTTTTTCTATAATATAAACTTTATCGCTACCAGAGATTTTATTAAAATCAAAAGCCTCCAAACTCTTTATCTGAGAATTGCCTGCTCTTTGCGACCAACTACTGATACTTCCGCCATCATTCCATCTTCCATTCCAATATTCCCATTGATGATCATCATCAGTTACAAACCACTGAGAACCATAACTGGTAAAACCTAAAGCCTTTATAGAAGTTAATTGAGAATTACGATGTCTTTGAGCCCACTCAGCTACTGAACCCAAATCAGTCCAAAGATTAGATCCTTCTGTAGATATATAATATCGCCAAAAATGATTATCATCAGTAACAATATAAGCGGCATTATTTCTATCAAATCCCACAGCTTTTATAGTTTTAACTTGGCAATTTCCTACACTACAAGCCCATGATTCAACTGAACCGCCTGATTTCCATTCTCCACTACGAGTAAAATACTGCCAAATCTGATTATCATCAGTAACAAAAAAGATTGACTGATCAAATCTTACCATTCCAAGAGCTCTAAAATAATTCACTGTTCCTGGAAAACCATGCTGAATAGCCCAATCTTTAATATCGCCTAAATCCTGCCAAATATTACGTCCTGAACTGTCAATACGATAAGTCCAAAAATGATAATCATAAGTCACTGCCGCTTGAGCTGACGAAACAAACGGCTGGCTATTAAAACTTAAGGCAAAACCAAAAAAGCTGAATTCAAAAATAAAACAAAAACTTAATAATAAAATTCGCTGAAAATAGGTTTTTTTAAATAATCTCTTTGTCTTATTAAGCATTTTATTAAAACAATAAATTAACTTAGCAATAGGTTTTTAATCTATATACTAAGTTAATCTAATTGTCAAAACTCATTTATAAAAACTTTAATTTTTAATAAAACTATTATTACACAACCTTTCTTTTATTTATTCTATCAACTTTTTACAAAAAAACAAAATAAGTTATCCACAAACTCAAACACAAGTTATTCTTGATAGCCTACTAAAAGCGCTTCAACGACAATACGCTGACGATTAGTGCCAATCGGCCAACAACTAATTAAAAAAAGATGCGAACGCTCAGAAGAATTAGAAAAAGAAAAATTACTAGGGGGTTTTTTTGTTACTTCCGTCACCTTGTAAAGAAACGGCTTTCGATGATAAAGAATAATAATCTGATCCCCCATATTTAATTTGTCTAATAAAGCAAAAACAGAGCCGTATTTCCCTCTATACCAAGGAAGCGCAGAGCTATGGCCAAGAATAAAGATATTGCCCGGAGTAGGCGGTGGAATTGAAGAAGGATACCAAATCACCCCTTTTTCTAAATCTTTAAGTAAAACTGAATTCTCAATAGATTGACTGAAAACCACTGGCGCCGCCAAATCTATTTTAGGGATAATAAGAGTATTATCAGAAAAATTTATATCTTTAGGAAGCTGTATCTGGACACTCCTGCCTAGAGGCAAGCCACTTTCTAAAGGCAAAGGGAAAGCCACAGAGATAAATTTATGCCTACGATAGCCTATATCATACATAAAACGACGATATAGAGCCCGACCATTAAAAAAAACAAATAGAAAAGAAAACAAAAGTCCTGAGATTAAAAAAAAGATGTAAATATCTCTAACTATTTTCTGATTCATATATATCTTTTCTCATCAACTGTCCAACTATTTTTATTATATAAAAAATCTTTCAATCCGTCATTTATCATCTATCTATCTTGGATAATTTTAAACTTTACTCTGACGAATAAAATTTTATAAATTAATTCTGTCTGAATTATCAAAAAAGCAGTTAAAAATTATATAAAAAAAGCAGTTAAAAATTATATAGATTTGATATAAATTATTTTGTTAAAACTAAAGGGCCGTTCTTCGTTATAGCAATTGAATCCTCAAAATGAGCACTTAAACTATTATCCATTGTTTTAAAACCATAACCATCGCTTGCCTGAGTAATATGCCAATCTCCGGCTGAAACCATAGGCTCCAAAGCCAAAACCATGCCTTCTCTTAAAATAACGCCGTGGCGGCGTTGTCCAAAATTAGGCACAGCCGGTTCTTCATGCAGTTTTTTGCCTACTCCATGTCCGACTAAATCTCTAATTACATTAAATCCCTGCGATTCTACATAACGTTGAATAGCATTACTAACATCGCCTAAATGGTTGCCCGGTTTTAATTTTCTAATGCCCCTCTTTAACGCCTTATGGGTTATTCTAATTAGACGACTGGCCTCTGGCGAAACTTTGCCTACTGGCACAGTTAAAGCGCTATCCAAATAAAAACCAGAAAACTTTAAGCTTGGTCGATAAAAAATACCTAAGTCCAAACTAATAATATCTCCTTCTTTAAGCTTACGCTCACTGGGAATGACGTGAACAATTTCCTCATTTATTGAAGTACATAAAACATTGGGAAATCCCTGATATCCTTTAAAAGCCGGCTTAACACCGGCTTTCCTGATTAACTCTTCGGCAAAACTATCTAATTCTTTTGTCTTTAAACCAGGCTTAATAATTTGGCTAACTTTTTTTAAAATCTCAGCTAAAATCTGTCCTCCGGCCTGCATTATTTTAATTTCTTCTAAAGTTTTTATGGGTATCATACTAACTTCTTTAATTGACCTAAAATCTCATTGAAAACATCTTCAATGCTCTGATTGCCATTGATTTTAATTAAA
>CAYZRO010000029.1:0-7021 GCA_964480905.1 uncultured Candidatus Saccharibacteria bacterium | reverse complement strand
CAAAAAAGAAAGCTTAATTTTCCCCAACAAAACAGAGTTCGTGTGTGACAGTGAGACTACGTGTGGGCGGTAGTGGATTCGAACCACTGACCTCTACCGTGTCGAGGTAGCGCTCTAACCAACTGAGCTAACCGCCCCTTTTTTGGAATTCCAATCTTTATTTTTTAGCTTAAGGTAGTTTTCTGTTGACGTCAAGCAATCAAGATGTTATGATAGCGATTGTTTAAAGATGAAAAATTTTATTCTTTACGAAGATAAAAATATTATTATTGTTAATAAACCAGCTGGACTTATAGTTCATCCTTTAAAAAGACTGGAAGAGAAAAGTTTAGTTCGTATCATTCTCAAACATTATCCTTTAATAAAAGAAGTTGGTGAAAATCCTTTAAGACCCGGCATTGTTCATCGTTTAGATAAAGATACTTCAGGACTTATTGTTATCGCCAAAAATAATCTGACATATCAATGGCTTAAAGAACAATTTTGTCAAAGAAAAGTTAAGAAAATTTATTTAGCTTTGGTAATAGGAAGGGTTAAGAATAATAAGGGAATTGTAATCAGAAGGATAGGAAGATCAAAACGGTCAAATAAACAATCTATATTTCAAAAATCTTTGTTTAAAGCAAAAGAAGCAATCACAAAATATGAGGTTATAAAAAGATTTAGGAATTATACACTTTTAAAAGTAATTCCTAAAACAGGTCGAACACACCAGATTAGAGTTCATTTAGCAGCCATTGGTCACCCAATAGCTGGTGATCAAAAGTATAAATTTAAAAGACAATCATCTTTACTAGGATTAAAACGTTTATTTCTTCACGCTAGTCAGTTAGAATTTAGGATGTTTGATGGGCAGAAAATGTCTTTTAAGACGGCTTTGCCAGAAGATTTAGAAAAAGTATTGCAATCAATTGAAAATTAAATTTCAATATAAAAATTATACAAGAATTTAAAATGATTAAGATTATAAAAGAACAATTAAAGAAAGATTTGCCAGAGATTCGTCCTGGTTATATTGTTAAAGTTTATCATAAAGTACAAGAAAAAAACAAAGAACGGATTCAGGTTTTTGAAGGCTTAGTGATTGCCAAAAAGCATGGCAAAGGTATTAATGCTACGATTACTGTCCGGAAAGAATCGCACGGGGTCGGCGTTGAGTGTATTTTCCCTTTGCATTCCCCTATAATAGAAAAGATTGAAGTTATAAGAAAAGCAAAAGTAAGGCGAGCTAAACTTTATTATATGCGTCAAAGGAGCGGCCGGAAGGCAAGAATGAAAATTATTCATCAAAACAATAGTTCTAAAGCAAAAATTCAATCATCTGAGACTTTAACAAAAAAAGAAAGCCAGATGGATAAAAATAAAAAACAGCCAGAGGAAAAATAGAATTTAAGCCGCGGTGCTGGAATTGGCAGACAGGCCAGCTTGAGGGGCTGGTGTCCTTAAGGGCGTGGGAGTTCGAATCTCCCCCGCGGCACTTTAGGTTTTACTCTTTTTTTATTTTGAGTTAAAATAAAAAATAAATATAAAATAAAATTTTTATTAAATGAAAAAAGTAACAATTTTTATTTCTGTATTCTTTTTTATCGCTTTTACTTTTGTTTTCTCTATCAGCTATATCAAAACAGGCAATGTTCAAGCCAATGATGATTTTATTATTGTTCAAAACCAAAAACTTCCTTTTAATGAAGGCAGCAATGGAGCCGGACTGTTGTCCAAAGATGAAAATGAGAATACATTGTTAGTACCAACTGTTCCAGTAACTGCTCCAAGAATTTATGACAAAAATGATAAGACAAAAACAGAGACAAAGAAAGGTTTAGTGCCTTGTGGAATGTCTGGAGGGCCGCCGTGCACTTTTTGTCATTTCTTTGTCCTTATTCAAAATATTGTCAATTTTTTGGTCGTTGACTTGATGCCACCATTGGCTGTTCTCTTTTTGCTTATTGGCGGTGTTTTGCTTTTTACCTCAGGAGGCAGTCCGTCAAGAGTGAATTTAGCCAAGGAAATTTTTATCGGTGTTATTATTGGCGTAGCAATAATTTTAATTTCGTTTGTTTTGATTAGCACTCTTCTTAAAGCTTTGGCCGGAGAAAATGCTGAGAAATATTTTAGCCTTAAAGAAGGCGGTTTTATTATTAAGTGTCCGATAGAGTCTAAAAAACCAGGAACCGGAACCGGAGGAGAAGAGCCTGAATCGCCCACTCAGCCTAGTGAGCCGACAGAGCCGACAACCGGAGGTGAACCTAAATTTCAAGGGCCATTGATTAAGGAGCAATGGGAGGATGCTTCAACCCCTTTGAAACATTTAATTAATTGCATGTATGGAAAAGATTCCAATATGGGTTTTATTTCTTCAATTAGCGATAGTAAAATAAGACATGGAACTTGTGATCCGAATGTTTGTCGCACTTGCCTTTCTGGTTCAATGTGTCCCAGTTGTTCTCATCATTGCGGCTCTTGTCATTATGGCGGAAGGTACTGTAAGGAATCTTATGCTGTTGATATTGTTGGTGATAATGAGAGAATTAAAAAAGCGGCTAGATCTTGTGATAGTCAAGCGTATGTTTTAGATGAAGGCAATCATGTCCATGTTAGTCTTGGTAATAAATATGGTTGTGGATGTAATTAGATTCATATAGAATAAATGAAATTAAATAGAATAAAAACAGCCTTTTGTACAAAAGGCTGTTTTTATTCTAAATTGTTCTTTTATTCTATTAATAATTTTTCAAATTCTTCTTTTTCTAGAGTTTCTTTTTTAATTAAAGCTTTAGCAATGCGATTAAGTATTTTCTTTTTTTCTTTGAGAATTTTTTGGGCTGTTTTGTAGGCATTATTGATAAGTTTGGCAATTTCCTTATCAATTTCTGCTGCTACTTCTTCAGAATAATCTTTTTCAGTGGTAATTTCCCGTCCCAAGAAAACTAATTCTTCTCTGCCGCCAAAGGCTACCGGACCTAATTTTTTACTCATACCGTATCGGGTAACTAATTTTTTGGCTAATTCAAAGGCTTCTTTCAAATCCCCTGAAGCGCCGGTTGTTAATTCATTAAAGATTAATTTTTCCGCTGTGTAACCGCCTAATAATACAGCTAATTCGTCAATAAATTCGGAACGAGTCCGTAAGTGTTTGTCATATTCAGGAAGTTTTAAGGTATAACCAGCAGCTTTGCCGCGAGCAATAATTGAAACTTTGCGAACCGGGTCTGTATGTGGCAAAGAGGCGGCAACAAGAGCATGGCCGGCTTCGTGATAAGCGGCAATTTCTTTTTCTTTTTTGGACAAGATATGACTTTTTCTTTCAGGCCCGAGCAGAACTTTTTCAATTGATTGGAGGAAATCTGTTTGATGGATAATTTTTTGATTTTTTCTAGCGGCCAAGATTGCTGCTTCGTTTACTAAATTAGATAAATCTGCGCCTGTAAATCCCGGCGTTCTTTCAGCAATTTCCGAAAGATTTACGTCTTTAGCCAAAGGTTTATTCGCTGTATGAATTTTTAGAATTTCTTTTCTGTCGTTAATATCAGGTTCGTCTAAGATAATTCTTCTATCAAATCGACCCGGCCTTAAAAGAGCTGGATCTAAGACATCCGGTCTATTTGTTGCTGCCATAACAATGATTTGAGTGTCAGTTTCAAATCCATCCATTTCTACCAAAATCTGGTTTAATGTTTGTTCTCTTTCATCATGGCCTCCCCCCAAACCGGCTCCTCTTTGACGACCAACAGCGTCAATTTCGTCAATAAAGATAATGCAAGGAGTGTGTTTTTTTGCTGTTTTAAATAAATCGCGAACACGACTGGCGCCGACACCAACAAACATTTCTACAAATTCAGATCCAGAGATGTGGAAGAAAGGCACATTGGCTTCTCCAGCAACTGCTCTGGCGAGAAGGGTTTTGCCTGTGCCAGGAGCGCCCATTAAAAGAACGCCTTTAGGGATGCGAGCGCCAATTTTAAGAAATTTTTTTGGATGTTTAAGAAATTCAACTACTTCTTTTAGTTCCTCTTTTGCTTCTTTGACGCCAGCTACATCTTTAAAGGTAATTTTTTTGCCAATTTCAGGCATAATCATCCTTGCTTTTGATCTCCCAAAAGAAAAGGCTTGCATTTGGCCTTGACGGGATCCTCGGAACATATACCAGAAAAAGATAATAAGAAAAATTAAAGGAAGAAGAAAAGGCAGCAGGTTAATTAACCAAAAGCTAAGGTTACTAATTTGTTTAACCTCAAGATTAACTTTTTGGATTTTTTTTGGCTCCAGTCCGTAATTTTTTAGAGATTCGCTTAAAGATGATTCAACTTCCTTTTGGCTGATTTGTTTGCTGCCGTCCTGGAGTTCTATATGGAGTTTGTTGCCTTGGACAACAATACTTTTGACTTTTTCTTGGTTGATTTCTGAAGCTAATTCGCTTAAGGAGATTTTTTTGACTTTCTGGTTGGGAATTATCAACAAAGAAAAAACAGCTGAAACAGTTAATAGAATTAAAAAGACTAAAAACAAGTTTTTAAAAAGTGATTTTATATTACGCATAGTTTTTTACTTTATCACTTTTTATCTTTTTTGGCAAGACATTATATAAAAGACTATTGGAGTAAATTTTAAAAAATCAGGCATAATTTTAAAAGGTTGGAATTTTTAATCCCAACCTTTTAGATAGAAAATTAGAAATCAAATTTAATATTTTTCTCTTTCTGAGTGTTTTTAGCAAGTAGTTCGCTATGTCTTTTACACGCTTTGCCTTTTTCATAAAGGGCTTTGCCAAGAATGGCTCGATCTCCTTTGTTTAGGGGTATTCCCATCGCAACCTTAACAAGAATATGCAATGTATAATTTCGTATATAATTAGATATCTCGCTTACTTCACGTAGGATTAATCCACTGCTGCTAGGCACAAAAATGTCGTTGACATTATCAGTACCAAAAGCGACTCGTACTCCTGCCTTAAGCATTTCTATCACTCGAGCTATGCTATTGTGTATCGGTGCTTTCTCGCTTCTTAGCTCGCACATTGAAATTGCGGCCGTAGGACAGATAATCACCCCGATATTATAATTAATAAGAAGTTCAACTAAGCGGGAAAATTTTTCAGGATTATAACATGAAGGAGAAATTACATGCACTAACCATATTTTTGGCCTATCGGTTGCTGATTTAAACCAGTTTAACTTTTCAGGAAGTAAGCTCTCAAGACATTCTATAACCCTGAAACTGTCTTCTTGGAAAGCAGAATTGGCTTGATCTACGTGAAAATGCACTTCTTTTTTTTCTTTGTAAGCAATTTCCAAAAGGGTGCTCACATGGCCTTTAAAACCAATTCTGTCTTCTTCCTCATCTTTTTCAGGCAGGCCGACAATAAAATCTGCCTTCTTGGCTGCTTGTTCTAAAATATCAAGCCTATCTCTGTTTTCAAGAGGGTTTTTCAATCCGAAGACAGGATAACAACCGATTTTCATCTCTATTTGGTTTTTAAAGTTTTCTCTTAATTCTTGGGCTATATTAAAAGCTCGGAGGCCAATATCAGGCGTTGTATCAATAACTGCCCAGATTACTCTTGTGCCAACCTTAATTGCTCTTTTGATTTGTCTTACCATTCTTTCTATTAGGCTCTCTTCAGTATAGGCTAGTCCGTCATGCAAAAAACCTACGAGATCCTGCTTTACTTGAAGAGGTAAGTCAGCAATCTCTTGTAAGTTAATACCAACGGGCAAAAACTTTTCGTCATAGGTGAAACATCTGTCTAAATGGATATGGCCATCAAGCCAGCCATAAATTATTTTTTTCTTTGTATAATCTACTAATCCTTCTATGGACATCTGCCAAGCTTTTGATTCCCATTCTCCTGTGAACCAATTAAGATTCTTTACTTCCTTTAATAATTCTTCTTTTGTTCTCATAAAACCCTCCTTGTTTGAGCTTTCTTTTTTTAAAGAACAAAAAACTTTTATAATAAAGTAAGCCTTTTATCTTTAAAGCCATCTTACATCTTAAAAAATGCGTTTATTGTTGTCCCTAATAAAAAAATAAACGCATTAAAGCGTTTATTTTTTTATTAGGGACAAACTCATTCTATGATCCTCTGGCTCTATGGATAAAATTTTAAAGGTATATTTTTTGCCTAATTCTAAAACTTGTTTCATTTTTTCTAAGGTTTTAAATTCAGAGATATGAGCCAAGCCGATAATGTTTTTATCTAACTGGACTAAAGCGCCAAAAGGATTAAATTTGACAACTTTACCTTTGACAATTTCGCCTTTTTTGTAATTCTTTTCAATTTCCTGCCAAGGGTCTTTTTTTAATGATTTTAAAGAAAGAGAAACTCGGCCATTTTCAATATCAACAATTTTTGCTTTGACTTTATCGCCTACTTTAACTACTTCGCTGGGATGTTCAATTAGACGCCAATCTAATTCAGAAATATGTATTAATCCTTCGAGCATTTTTCCTTTTTTGTCTTTATTTTTAACCTTAAATTTAATAAAAGCGCCAAAGTCCATAACTCCATTAATAATACCCTCTACTATTTGTCCTTTTTTTAGCGTTTTCAATATCTTTTTGATATCTTCGTTTTCAGTGGCTTTTTCTGAAAGAATTAATCGTTCTTCTTTTGGGTTTAAATCTAAAATTTTTACTTTTAATTCTTGACCGATTAATTTATGAAGTTCGATGGCAATTTTACTTTTTTCGCCTTCCGGCACGCGAGGATAATGTTCATGAGATAATTGGGAGACGGGCAAAAAACCAACAAGATTATCTATTTCCATCATTAATCCGCCTCTGTTTGCCTTAATAACCTTGGCTGTTACCGTCGCATTTTCATTTTTTTTCTTTTTTAAATAATCCCAGGTTTTTTCTTGATCTGCCGCGTTGAAAGAAACTTCAATATATCCTTGTTCATTTTCTGGGTTTAAAACCATTACTGAGACAGAGTCACCTACTTTTAATTGTTTGAAAATTTCCGGATGTTCTCGTATTTCTTTGCCTAAAATAATTCCTATACCGTAAGGGGCTAAATCTA